>CAZSDN010000020.1:26903-32862 GCA_964605595.1 uncultured Flavobacterium sp.
CTGAAGATGAAAACAGACCAGTGTATTTAGGGACTTTTTTCATTGAAACGGAATTCAATTATGCAGGCTCAACTGTTGACTTCCTTGTAAACGTCCCAGCGGAAATAATGAGCTTAAAATTAAATGAAATAGTGGCAATTATCGAAAGGTATGTTTTGCCCGGCAAACGATATCAAATAATAAGTATATGAATAGGTTAGAATTCAACATCATCGGCGGTTTTCCTCTTACAACAAGGATTTTGAACGAACTTCAAAAAGCATATACCGTGTTTAACAGCTTGGGTTCATTAGCTGGTAATCTCACTATTATTGATGGCTGTATAACAACGGGCTCAAACGTAAGTAATGGCGTTGTTTTCATTAACGGCGAAGTTCTTGAATTTCGAGGAGGTATAGCTCAAACCAAAGTTATAGTGAAAGAAGATGCTGAAGCTTTAGTGTTTGAAAATGGCACTCCAAACAATGTTATTAAAACACGTTATGCAACTTTTGGAACTGGATTAACAACTTACGAGTGGGTTGATTTTAAGCGCGGTATTGAAATAAAAAATATTCCTACGGACATCGGAACCTACGCTGATCGTTTAACAGCGCTTGAAAAAAAGAATGCAGTTTTCAGCGTATCGGGTGGAATTGTTGTTTGGGGAAAAGCAGCTAATCTTATTCCTCCAGGTTGGGAAGAATGGACTCCCGCGCGTGGACGTGTATTGATCGGCCTTGATGAAACCGACAATGATTTTAAGCCATTAGGAAAAACAGGTGGTTCAAAATCCTTGATGATGTTAATTAAGCACTTGGTACGCCATAAGCATAAAACAAATTGGGGAACATCAACCTTAACACCTCCTGACGGTTTCGACGGCACTACGCCCGGCGCATCAGGCTATGACAACAACAAAAAAAATTACCTCACATCTTCGACGATGTATGATGTTGACGGTGTTGCAGCTCCGGCGCAGGAAGCAATGCCGTTGTTAAACCCTTACCGAATTGTTGAATATATACACTTTACAAATGTAACTTAAGATGGCAGTAGTAGATAGAGAAACCCTAAAAACTTGGTTTGAAAGATTAGACAAGCCTACTCAAAGCCAGTTTGCGTCTTTGATAGATTCAATGCTACATAAAAATGACCAAATCCCGCTTAATTCGATACCGGGTTTAACAGCTCTGCTCGATGAAAAAGCAGATGCTGAGGCAGTCAGTTCTGTTCTTGAACAGCTTGCAGGCATTATCGAAGAGGTTAATATTCATGGTGAAGAACTCGAGGCAATGTCCCAATATATTAATTTACCCGTTCCACAAGTAAAATTAATAAGCAACCAAGTCCCAATCCAATATGTTGTAAAAGCAGAAGCGCAATCTGCGGACATAGTCTATGATGATGATGATGCTAAAATAAATTTGCTAAATGCTCCTGTTATAACGGTTCAAGATTTCACCCAAAAGCAATTGGATAGCGGCCTTATTTTTTTAGAAATGCTGCATTATAGGCGTATGACTAAAAAGAAGGGCGCGGTTAATTCGGCTGGATTTGTATCGGCCGGGGCAAACGTGCATGATTGGGATTTGCCGTGGTCACATCATTCGGTTGTTAGGAATAGTAGCGGGACATTATCGCCGGGAGGTTTTGAATTATTAGCGCCGCGAATAAATTTCATGCGCGTTACTGACTTGTATCAGAAAATTCCTGTATACCAAATGTTGCACAACCGTTTTCACGAAGATACTGTTGCGTATAGAGACATTGAGGAAGAGCAACTTTATCAGGATATAATTATACCAAGTGTTGGTTATAATCGTGCGGGGAAAAACCGCCCAACGAATAAATTTCCTTACTCGGCAAGGTTGACACCTTATTACGTTGCTTTTCGCTATTTCAGATATCATCCTGTTGACAATTCTTTTTCGTCAGGCCCGCTTAGTACAATTGTAAAAATTACGTTTAAGCATCACCCATTTGTTAAGATACCAGGCGCAAAAATTTGTGCCGAACTAAATCCATATTGGCTTGATGAAAAGCACATATATAAATGCGATACAGTAGATAGAATATAATATAATGATACCGGGGAGTCTCGAGGTTCATTCGATAGGCTAAGGCTTGTTTGAAGTTTGTTTGTGTGACCACTTAAGTCCGCCATACACGCACCATTGATTCCCTGTTATTTTTAAATCAAACCACAACACAATATGAAATTTTTAAATGTTTTAATGAAGCTTTTTGTTACAAAGGCGGATTTCAATAAAAAAGCCAATTTAGAAGGTGGAAACATTTGGAATGGAGTTCAAAGCCACCCAGACGAAATAGCAAGTGCGATTTTGGCTCTTAATGCTTCAAAACAACTTTTTACATTAAATCATGCAATGTATCCGAATTTGGCGGAGCTGGCGAGGTTGAGGGGAATTTCCGGGCCTATTGAAACGCTTTTGGCGGCACGTGCGTCGATTTTAGAAATTCCCGAAACCGTTCATGTACCTACAATTACGTGGACTGGAACAACACCGCCTTCAGGCACTCAAACCGGCCATTATATCGCAACAAAAATGGGCAAAAGGGTTACGGTTAAGTTTTGGGGGCGATTCGCAACACCCGGAGCTGACCTTACAGATGCTGAATTTGAGTTTCCGGCAGCATTACCTGAGCCTGCGGGTTTAACTGGCTTGGCAGCAAACGGTAATATAATGGCGCATGGTTTTGGCGGTTTTATGCTCAATCAAACCATATTTTACAATTCAAATAGATGTTGGATAAAAAAAATAATACCGGGGCAGTATAAGGTTCTTTTCGGAACAACCAACAATGCTTTTCCGGATTCTTATTCTCTCGAATTTACTTATTGGACAAATTAATTAAAAACAAAAAGTATGATATTTTTATCAGCAGGGCATCATAATGCCGATCCGGGCGCAGTTGCTAACGGAATAAAAGAATCCGACTTAACAAAAGAGCTTCGTGCGCTTATTGCGGTTTATTTAAAATCAAAAAATCATGGTGTAATTCTAGACCTTGATTCAGAAACCAACTCACAATATCAGTCCAGGATTAAACCGGGCGATGGTAGCGTATTGTGTGATCTGCATTTCAATGCTTCGCCAAAAGCATCTGCAACAGGAACTGAAGTTATTGTGGCCAACAATGCAAATGGAATTGAGCTGAAGCTTGCAGCTGAGCTCGCAGCCGGAACGGCTAAAATTTTAGGTATTACAAATCGTGGAGTTAAAACAGAATCGCAGTCGGCTCGAGGTAAAATCGGCATTCTGAATTTAAAGGCTGGGATTGATTGCCTTATCGAGGTTTGCTTTATCAGCAATCCATCTGATGTTGAAAAGTACCAGGCTAAAAAGATTGAGCTTGCAAGGTTCTATGGAAATTTACTAATTCAATACGATAACTTGAAATGAGAAAAAGTATAGTTATTATCGGTATCGGCTCTTTGGCTATTGCCTTAACATCGTGCCGTACAAAGGAGTTGACAATTCAAAAGTCAAAAGAAATTGACCTTTCAGAGCTTTCAAGGAAGTTCGATTCGTTAATTCAGCGTAATCTGAAACATCAGCTTGAACATGATCATGCAAGTTCTTTGAACCTTCAAAGTTTGGTTTTGTCGAGTACACCAGTATATGACAGCACCGGAACCCGACAGCCATTTCATTACAAACATATTATTGATGGCGTTGTAAAAGAAGAAATTTTCGTTTCAGGTGGCGAAATCAATAAAGAGTCTCATGATGCCAAATCTGAAAGCTCGGAGACTAAAAACGAAGTTAAGAAGGAAACCACTAGAATTGATGTTGATGTAGGGCAAAAGCAAAAAAAGGCAAAATTGACAAAAGGCAAAGCGAAAACCGTAAAATCATCAGGGTTTCAGTTTGGCGTTTATGTATGGGTTGCCAGTATGATCATAATAATTCTGATACTGCTATGGATCGCAAAAAGGTTCAAGTTAATTGATAAGATCAGAGTTATCTTAGGGAGGAAAAAAGAGCCCCCCAACAATTAAAAACTTCTCACGGTATTTAAATAGCACAAAGCCAGCGTTGGAGGACATAAGTCTTCTGAATGCTGGCTTTTTGTATTTCGTACCGTGAGAACTGCAAATATACAATCATAAATCATCAATCAAAAAACGAATCATGAATAAATATCATCAAACTTTAAATCAAATTCTCTCTAAAGGAAGTCGGCAAAATAATAATAAAGGAAATATCGTGTATTTACTAAATCAGAAGCTTCAATTAAAACCAAGTGATCTACTTGAAATTTTTGAAAGTCACGGTGTGGCTCGAAAGAAATTAAAGGATGAGCTCAACCTGTTTATGTCAGGCGAACGATTAACGCAGGCTTACCGTGATGCTGGTATTGCGTGGTGGGATTATTGTGGGCCGATATTGGTTAACAGTTATCCAACATACTTCGAGCAATTGCCAAAACTTTTGGATAAAATAAACTGTGAAAAAAGAACGTCAAAGAATTACGTTTTGTTTCTAGGCTCGAATAACACCGAAAGCAATCAGCAACCGTGTTTGAGCTTGATACAGTTCCAAATAGAAAAAGGAAAGTTAGTTATGAGCGCCTATCAAAGAAGTTCAGATGCGAGTTTAGGACTTCCAGCTGATATTTATCACTTATACTTGATCAGTAAACAAATCAACATGCCTTTAAAGTCAATAACCTTGTTTTTAGGTAACGTCCATATATATGAAAACAATATTGAAAGTACCCAAATCTTACTAACAGGAAAACCTGCAACATTCTCATTAAACGTTGGTTCGTAAGAACTGATTATTACACTTTAAAGATAGTGTATAACAACGAATTACACAAATATTTATAACAAAAAAATGCACAAAAAAACAAAAAAATTTACACAAGCTCCATTGCCATTTATGGGGCAAAAGCGCCGATTTATCAAACAAGTAATATCTGTATTAGCATCATGTCCGGATAACGCAACATACGTCGATTTATTCGGCGGTTCCGGTCTATTATCACATACTATAAAATCGCATTATCCAAAATCAACGGTTATCTATAATGATTACGATAATTATCGAGGTAGGCTGCAAAACATCGAAAAAACGAATCAACTTATTGCAGATATAAGAGTTATTGCTTCAGAAAGTCAAAAGGATAAGCGCATACTAGAACCTACACGGTCACAAATATTGGCACGAGTAAAAATGGAACTTCAGCAGACTGGCTATGTTGATTTTATAACTCTTTCAAGTAATGTGTTATTCAGTATGAAGTATGTGCAAAGCTTTGAAGAGCTTGAAAAGGAAACTCTTTACAACTGCATACGAATTTCTGACTACGATGCGACCGACTATTTAACCGGAATCGTTGTCGAATCGGCAGATTATAAAGAGTTGTTCCAAAAATATAAAGGCGTTTCGGATGTTGTATTCCTGGTCGATCCCCCATATCTAAGTACAGAGGTTGGAACCTATAAAAATTACTGGAAGCTAAAGGACTATTTAAACGTTCTCGACGTGTTGGAAGGTACAAATTATCTGTACTTTACCTCGAATAAGTCTCAGATAGTTGAACTGTGCGAATGGATGTCTGACAAGCCAGCATTGTACAATCCGTTTGCTGGTTCAACCACTTCTACTGTAACAAATCAAGTGAATTACGCAAGCTCGTTTACCGATGTTATGCTGCACAAGGTAAGTTATGAATTTAAACAGGATTAAAATACCGTTTAAACGAAGTAAAAAGCCTCCGATAATGGAGGCTTTTATTTTGTGATTTGGTCGTTAAACTTGTTTTGAAAAATTGTATTTTTGGTTTCGCCGATTATATTATTTAAGTTCATACGATCAGCAAACTGACGGCTAACGTCCCGTGGCTTTGCGGCTGTTGCGGGCTTTGGAACTGAGTATTTTCGGTGAAGATAAAAAGAAATTTTGGAATAAAATCGTGCGTCGATTTTATTGCGAGCAATGGCGCA
>CAZSDN010000021.1:0-1235 GCA_964605595.1 uncultured Flavobacterium sp.
CATTAACAAAGCGTGAAGGCATCAAAAAAGATTGGATGAAATGAATAATTTGATTTGAACAATGATATCTCTTTTGAGAATCCAGAAAAATAAAATTTAGTTTTCTCCATTTTGTCGACTGATTGGAATTGTCGTTTAAATTTGTATTTTTTAATACACGAGTTATATCTGAACCTGATCCACAATCACCAAGTATTTTTGATATACTTTCTAAATCAGAAAAATTGAAAAGCGCTCCGCCATCAAAATTACGCCGCAAACTTCACGAAATCATTTACGAAGCCGACACTCCGGCCGGGAAACTGTTTGATATCGTATTGCTCTTCCTGATTATCCTGAGCATTGTTGCCGTAATGCTTGAAAGTGTTGCCGGCATTAAATTTAAATATGGTAAAGAACTTGAAATAATCGAGTGGGTTTTGACCGTTTTTTTTACGTTTGAATATATCGGCAGGATTATTTCCGTACGGAAGCCATTAAAATACATGCTCAGCTTTTATGGGATAATCGATTTGCTTTCGACGATTCCCGCTTATATTGATTTGCTTTTCCCCGGACTGCACTTTTTGTTATCACTTCGCGCATTTAGATTATTACGGGTTTTCCGCATCCTGAAACTCGTACATTTTGTTGGCGCGGGAAATTCACTGATGAAAGCCTTGAGGAAAAGCCGGACTAAAATCGCGGTTTTTCTTTTTACGGTTGTTGTAATCTGTATTATTCTGGGAACGATTATGTATATGATCGAAGGCCCCGAAAATGGTTTTACAAGTATTCCGATGAGTATTTACTGGACAATTGTAACGCTAACGACTGTTGGTTTTGGAGATATAACGCCACAAACCGGATTCGGCCAGTTTGTATCGGTTTTGATCATGATTTTAGGTTATGGAATCATCGCAGTTCCAACCGGATTGGTTACGGCCGAATTTATGAAGCGCGATGATGTTTCCGAAAATACTCAGGCCTGCCCAAACTGTTCAGCCGAACATCACCGGGATAATGCTGAATATTGCTACAATTGCGGACATTTGTTACACGAAGAAAATGAAAAGTACAACTAAATACCTGATCGTTGTTGTTGGCCCGACGGCAATTGGAAAAACCGCCAAAGCGATCGGGCTTGCCCAGCATTATAATTGCGAAATCATTTCGTGCGATTCGAGGCAGTTTTTCAGGGAAATGTCAATTGGTACGGCAGTTCCTTCAAAAAGTGAACTTGAAGCGGCGCAGCA
>CAZSDN010000021.1:1245-3085 GCA_964605595.1 uncultured Flavobacterium sp.
AGCATCATTTTATCCATAATAAATCGATCTTTGAAAATTATACGGTTGGAGATTTTGAAAAAGAAGCATTGGCAAAACTCGATGAGCTATACAAAAGTTCTGATTTCGCCGTCATGGTTGGCGGTTCCGGTTTGTATGTAAACGCGGTTTTAAAAGGCTTTGACGATTTTCCTGAAATAAGCAATGCAATACGTGAAAAGATTTCTTCGGAATATGAAAAATCCGGAATTGAATATCTTCAGAGTGAATTGAAAAAACTTGATCCCGAATATTATGAAACGGTCGATATTGGAAATCCGCAACGTATGATGCGCGCACTGGAAGTTTCAGTCGGAACCGGAAAACCTTATTCCTCATTTTTGAACCAGAAGAAAAATACGCGAAATTTCGTTCCGGTTTTGGTTGGGCTTGAAGCCGAAAGAGAAATAATGTACGACAGGATTAATCGCCGTGTTGATATTATGGTTGACGAAGGATTGATTCCGGAAGTGAAATCACTATATGGATATAAAAACCTGAATGCGTTGCAAACTGTTGGCTACAGAGAAATTTTCAGCCATCTCGATGGCGAATTCCCGATAACTTTTGCCATCGATGAAATCAAGAAAAATACACGGCGTTTTGCAAAAAGGCAAATGACATGGTTTAAAAAAACAGAAAACATTAAATGGTTTGATTACCTCGCCGATGATTTGGAAATCATTGAATACATAAACGCTAAAATTCAAGAAAATGGCAATTGACGCGCATTTTACTTCTGTATTTTCCCGCGAATGGGAAATTGATTTCACACAATGCACGCCAAACGGTTTTTTGAAATATACCGATTTGTGTAATCTTTTGCAATTAACCGCAGGTTATCACGCTGAAATGGGCGGCATCAGTTTTACCGATATGCAGGAATTTAACCAGGCGTGGGTTTTGAGCCGGATGCGGGTTGAGATTTCGAAAATGCCAAAATGGAAAGATGTTGTTTCGGTTAAAACCTGGATTGTTTCGCTGGAAAATTCGCGTTCGGTCCGGGCTCTGGAAATGTACCTGAACGATGAGAAGATTGTGGGATGCGAAACATTTTGGGCAGTTTTCAACACGAAATTGCGAAGACCGGAAGCTTTGGCTTTACCTCACGGGCATTTTGAGAAATTCGGAGAAAAGTTTTCGACAGAAGAAAGAGTCAGGAAAATAACTTTACCTGTTTCTGAAAATACCGTTGAAAGAAAAGTTGTTTTGTCGGATCTGGATATTGTGAACCATGTGAACAACGTGAAATACCTGGAATGGTGTTTGGATACTATCGATCCTGATTTGATTTTAAAACAAAAACTGAAAAGCCTCGACATGAATTTCATGAAAGAACTCATGTTAGGCGAAACCGTAAAAATTGTACGGGATTGTACGGAAAAAATCTTTTCTATAGAGAAAGACGAAAAATCATGTTTTGCACTCAGACTTGATTTCAAAACAGATGCCTAGCCCCGATGGAAGCGGAAATCCTTTTTGCAATTCAGAATTTCGTTAATACATAAATCGTGTGCAAAAAGATTGCAGCGAACAGCGGGAAAATGCTTCAAATAAAAAAGCTCCGGTTTCCCGAAGCTTTCTGTAAAATTTATTCTGCTGCTGGCTTATTTTTCACAACCAGACGGAAACCTTCACCGTGAATGTTAAGGATTTCGACTTCTTCATCCTGTTTCAGGTATTTACGTAATTTGGCAATGTAAACGTCCATACTCCTTGATGTGAAATAGTTGTCGTCTCTCCATATTTTGGTAAGTGCCAATTCTCTTGGCATCAAATCATTTTCATAAACCGCAAGCATTTTCAATAATTCGTTCTCTTT
>CAZSDN010000021.1:3095-26277 GCA_964605595.1 uncultured Flavobacterium sp.
GGAATTCAAATTTTGTAGCATCGGTTTTTGTATCTGTGGCTTTCCTTTGAATAATTGCTTTGATTTTCATCAACAAAACTTCTGAATCGAATGGTTTGTTAAGATAATCGTCGGCACCAACTTTGTATCCTTTAAGCACGTCTTCCTTCATGGATTTTGCGGTTAGGAAAATAATCGGCACATCTTTGTTTTTTTCACGGATTTCTTTTGCAAGCGTATAACCGTCTTTATATGGCATCATAACATCCAGGATACATAAATCGAAGGTATCTTTTTTAAATTTCTCGAAACCTTCCATTCCGTTTTTCGCTAATGTTACGTCAAAATCGTTTAAAATTAAGTAATCTTTCAGGATTGAGCCGAAGTTTGGGTCATCTTCAACCAAAAGAATTTTTTTGTTTTCTGTTTCCATATTTTAATTTATTAATGGTAATTTTATTATGAAGGTGCTGCCCTTCCCTTTTTCACTTTCCACAGCTATTTGCCCGTTATGGTCATCGACGATTCTTTTCACGTATGCAAGTCCTAAACCATGTCCTTTGACATTATGTATATCGCCTGTATGTTCCCGATAGAATTTTTCAAAAATCCTTTTCTGTGCGGCTTTGCTCATTCCGGCGCCATGATCTTTTACTTTGAGTATGACAAAATCTTTGACATTTTCGGTATACACATCGATAATCGGACTTTCGGGTGAATATTTTATAGCATTGTCAAGAATGTTTACAACTACATTCGTGAAATGGACATCATTTAAAAGAACTGTATTCCTGTTTGCGTTAAAGTGAGTGTTTATAACTCCTTGCCTGTCTTCAATTATCAGGTTTACATGCTCGATTGCATCTTCAATAATTTCATGAATATTTGTGGATTCTTTATTGATTTCGAGCTCCTTCTTCTCGAGTTTTGAAATCCGTAAAACATTCTCAACTTGGGCATGCATTCTTTTATTTTCGTCTCTTATCATTTGAAGATAACGCTGTGTTTTCTCCCTGTCTTCAACAATTTTTGGATTTTTTATAGCATCCAGAGCTAGATTTATTGTGGCAATCGGAGTTTTAAACTCGTGTGTCATATTATTTATGAAATCGGTTTTGATCTCAGAAATATGACGTTGTTTAATCAGCTGATTCAGTGCGCTACTATAAGCAATAATTATAATTAAAGTAAAAACAATGGATAGGATCGTGATTCCGATAAGTTCAGAAAAAACGAACTTTTTCTTTTCGGGAAAACTTACCAGGAGTTGGTATTTGCTTTTTCCGTCGTTATTGGTAAAAACGGGAACCGAATAAGTTGCGTTTTTATTAAATTTAAAATTTTCGGATCTGATTTTAGTTGCAAGTCCGTTACTGTAAATACCAAACTCGAACGGCGTATTCACTTCCGATTGTTTTAATTCGCGTGATAGCATTTGTTTAAGCTTTGGGCTTGAAATCCTGTCTTGCAATGGTTTAGTTTCAGTAATATCGCTGAAATACATTTCAAACTGTGCCTTGTCAAGAATTTCAAAACTTCCGGATTTCTCGTCGACCACATCAGGGGTTACATCATGCTGAACCGAGGATTTATCAATTGAATTACCGGAAAATATCTCAGTTTTCCTTTTTGTAATAAAATTTTTCGCTTTAACTGAATCTCTTTTTTTATCAAAGAACGAAATATTATAATCTTCGGCTATTATACTGTTAGAATAAATTACCGTTTCATTTGTGACCCGGTTTTTCTGAACAAGGATTAAATCCATAAGTTCACTTTGCTTCGGGCTTTTGCCGATACTGTCTTTCAGCCTGTTATATTCATTAAGAAAAGTAATGGCTTCCTGTTGTTTCAGCTTATCGGAAACGTTGCCGATGACTTGCTTAACATGATATTTAAATTGCTCTTCGTTATTCTTTAATGATGTGTTAATTAAGTGTAATTGTACTAAAATTATCCCTACCAGGGAAAGGCTCATTAAAAAAACAAGTAATCGAAATATTGTTTTATTCATCGAAACAAAATTAACATTTTAACATTTGTTCAAACAATACATTAACCAAACATTAACATCTTATGCGACTTTTATAGAATCGCTAATTTTGAATAGAGTTTATTTATTTGATTTTTAGTGTTTTTCCAATCAATATTGGTGATTACGTAATCGCTTTTTTCGTTTCGCTGTTCGTCTGTCCATTGATTTTGAATACGGCTTATGACCGATTCGCGGGTTGAATTGTCCCTCTTTATAACTCTTTCAATCCGGGTTTCCAAAGGCGCTGTAACTGAAATAATTTTGTCGCAATCGAGGTAACTTCCGCTTTCAAAAAGTATCGCGGCTTCCTTGATCACAAATGGCTTGTGAAGATAATTTTTGAGCCATTCTGAAAAGTGTTTTTTTACTTGTGGATGGATAATATTATTGAGTTGCTGTAGTTTTTCAGGATTATTAAAAACAATCCCGGCCAATTCCCGGCGGTTAATTTTTCCTTCTTTTATAATTTCATTTCCGAAAATAGTTTTTAGAGACTTTTGTGTTTCGGAAAAATCGAGGATTTTTTTTGCCTCTTCATCTGCGATATAAACCGGAACACCGAGCTTTTCAAACTCAAGTGCCACGCTGGTTTTTCCGCTTCCAATGCCGCCGGTAAGTCCGATTATTTTTGCCATGGTTATTTAAAGAATAACTCCGGAAAGACTTTTTCCGGATCTTTTTTTAATAATTGTATTAAAATGAAAGATTGCAGAAACCCGGTTCCATATCCAAAAAACTGGATAATCACCGCAAACAAGGAAAGAAAACCGATTTTGAGGCTTCGGTTTGTGAAAACAGAAAGCAAAAATAAAATCAAGAAATAGGTCGCATATACTGAAACCAATATAACATTAAAGAAAATTGCAGACAAAACCGCCACAAAAAGCCCAAGGATAAAAACAGTAGGAAAAAAATACGTGATTTTGCTGTATTTTGGATACCATGAATTTAATATTGGCCGTGCCTTTCCGAATTTATTTACCTGTTTGTAAAACTTTGCCCAATTTATCCTTCGTTTGTGATAGACATAAGCCAAGGGAAACAATCTGGTTTCAAAGCCCAAATCCCATAATCTCATGGAAAGATCAGGATCTTCTCCGGGATGAATGTTTCCGAAACCGCCTGAAACTTCAAAGGCTTTTTTAGAGATTCCCATATTGAAACTACGGGGCTGGAATTTATCAATTTTTTCGCTCGCTCCCCGAATTCCACCAGTTGTCATTACGGAAGTCATTGCAAAGTTTATGGCTTTTTGTATATCCGAAAAATTTTCAAGTGCTTGGTCTGGGCCGCCATAACAATCAACATAGTCGGTCTCAAGCGCTCTTTTAACTTCAACGAGATAGTTTTTTGGAATGACGCAATCAGAATCAAAAATTATAAAATAATCGCCTTTGGCATGCTTCATTCCGAAATTCCTGGAATCACCCGGCCCGGAATTTTCTTTAACGAAATAGGAAATCGTAAGCTTGTCAAGGTATGAATCGACAACGGGTTTGCAACTTACAGACGATCCGTCTTCAACAATAATGATTTCAAAATCCTGCTTAAAATCAGACTCAGACAGGCTTTCCAAAAGCTCTAAAACTTCATCTGGACGATTATAAACCGGAATTATCAATGAAAAATACATACCAAATTTTTAACAAAGATAAACTTTATGATATTTCCTGCTCAATTGCAGTAGACAAAAAAAGCTGCCTATATAAGGCAGCCTCTCAAATCGATCATTTAATCGTAATCTATTCAAATGCTTCCATAACCTCTTGGCTGACTCCCATATTAGAGAATCCTCCATCATGAAAAAGATTCTGAAGCGTTACTTTTTTGGTCAGGTCTGAAAACATTACAACGTTATAATTTGCGCAATCCAATGCGGTTGCATTACCTAAAGGCGACATTTTATCTGCGAAAGCGATAAATCCACCGAAACCTTTTACTCCTTGCCCGGCAGTAGTTGGTGTGGGAGATTGCGAAATCGTGTTTACACGGACTTTTTTGTCTTTTCCAAAAAAATAGCCGAAACTTCTGGCTATTGACTCAAGGTACGCTTTGTTATCGGCCATGTCGTTATAATCAGGAAAAACCCTTTGGGCGGCCATATATGTTAAGGCAACAATGCTTCCCCATTCGCTCATTGCGTCTTTCTTATACAAAACCTGCATTACCTTATGAAACGAAACCGCTGAAACATCCCAGCCTTTCTGGGTAAACTCATAGTTCTGGTTTGTATAATGGTTCCCTTTTCGCACATTAACCGACATTCCTATCGAATGCAAAACAAAGTCAATTTTCCCGCCTAAAATTTCTATCGCTTTCTCAACAAGATTCTCCAGATCAGCAACCGAAGTTGCATCGGCCGGGATTATTTGTGAATTTGTCTTTTCCGCAAGACGGTCAATCGTTCCCATTCTCATGGCGATCGGCGCATTCGTAAGGACAAAAGTTCCTCCTTCTTCATGAACACGTTCTGCAGTTTTCCAGGCTATTGAATTTTCATCCAAAGCGCCAAAAATAATTCCTCTTTTACCTTTTAACAAATTATACATAAAAACTTATTTAATGCTTGCAACGTTAACCATTTCATTAGCTTCGGCTTTATAGTCCACGCCTTTTAATTCAAATCCGAAAAGGTTTAAGAAATCCTGGCGATAACCCGCAAGGTCACCTATTTCCGAAAGTGTTTCAGTAGTAGCTTCCAACCATAATTGTGCAACTTTTTCCTGAACGTCTTCTCTCATTTCCCAATCATCAATCCTGATTCTTCCTTTTTCATCTGTTGGAATATCCTTTCCTGAATATAATCTATCCTGAAATAAACGTTGGATTTGTTCAATACAGCCTTCATGTATGCCTTTCTCTTTCATGATTTTATATAGAAGCGAAATATACAAAGGAATCACCGGAATAGCCGAACTTGCCTGTGTTACCAAAGCTTTGTTTACAGAAACATATGCTTTCCCGTTTATGTTTTTTAAACTTTCTGTGATTTTAAATGCCGTTGCTTCCAGATGGTCTTTTGCGCTACCGATAGTTCCTTTCCTATAAACTGCTTCAGTCAGTGACGGCCCGATATAAGAATAGGCTATTGCCATTGCGTCATTTGCCAATAAATCTGCGTCTTTTAAAGCGTCCATCCACATTTCCCAATCTTCTCCGCCCATTACCGCGATTGTATTTTCTATGTCTTCTTCGCCCGCCGGGGCAATGCTGACTTCTGAAACATTTCCGGTATGGAAATCGACGGTTTTATTGGTAAACGTATTTCCGATCGGCTTTAAAACTGAACGGTGCGTGATTCCTGTTTTCGGATTCGTACGAATGGGTGAGGCAAGGCTGTAAATCACCAAATCAATCTGGCCTAAATCTTTTTTTATAAGGTCTAAAGTTTCCTTTTTTATTTCGTCGGAAAATGCATCACCATTAATGCTTTTTGCGTACAAGCCCGCATTATGCGCTTCATTTTCAAAAGCAGCCGAATTATACCAGCCCGGAGACGCGGTCTTTCCTTCTGCCGGCGGTTTTTCAAAAAACACCCCGATTGTCGATGCGCCTGAACCAAAAGCACTCGTGATTCTTGAAGCGAGTCCGAAACCTGTTGAAGCTCCAATTACCAAGACTTTTTTAGCTCCATCGATTGCTCCTTTTGACTTTACATATTCTATTTGATTTTTGACGCTTTGCGCGCAACCGTCAGGATGAGACGTGAGGCAGATAAACCCACGCATTCTTGGTTCTATGATCATGTTTTTTGTTTTTCAGTTATATGTTTGTATCGCCGGTTTCGAAACCAACTGCGAGTAACAAATATAACTCAAAAAATTAGTTCAGCAAGGCTTTCGCGTGATTTATGGCAGAGTCAGAAATTGATGCTCCTGAAAGCATTTCAGCAATTTCAGTTACGCGCTCCTCATAATCCAGGAGTTTTAGTTCAGATTGCGTCTGATTATCAATAATTGACTTAAATACTTTGAAATGAGCATCGCCGCTTGCTGCAATCTGGGGTAAATGCGTAATAGCAAAAACCTGCATTTCATTGCTCATGGTTTTCATTATCGCCGCCATTTTATTGGCGATTTCTCCGGAAACGCCGGTATCGATCTCATCAAAAATAATGGTAGGAAGCTTTGAATATTCTGCTAAAACCGCTTTAACGGCCAACATAATCCTTGACATTTCTCCGCCCGAAGCAACCTTTTTGAGCAATCCAAAATCGGAGCCTTTATTTGCAGAAAATAAAAATGTAAGCTCGTCATTTCCATTTACCGTGTAATTTTCGGCCAGCTCCAACCGGATATCAAATCGGGCGTTCGGCATTCCTAATAACGATAATAACGCAACAAGCTTTTCGGATAAAACCGGAATGGCTTTCACTCGGTTGTCATGGATAATTTTTGCCTGAATGCTTAATTCTGAATTTATCCGGGCTATTTTATCTGAAACTGCTACAATCTCTTTTTCAATATTTTCAACTGAAACAACCTTGCTTTCCAAACCGGATTGTATTTCCAGAAGTTCTTCAACAGAATTTACCTGGTGCTTTTTTTGCAATCCATAAATCATCTGAAGCTGCTGATTCAACAATTCCTGCCGTTCGGGATTATCGGCAAGCTTTTCAGAAAAACGATTTAAATCTGAAATTATGTCGCCGTATTCAATCGTAACGCTGTTAATCCTTTCAAACAAGCTTTGATAATCAGGCGCAATTGAAGCAATCTTCTGAATTGCCGATTTTACTTCCTTAAGATTTTGTAAAATTCCGAATTGTTCGCCATCAGATAATGTAAGCGATTTTGAAAGATTTTCTTTGATAAGCTCTACATTGCTGAGTTGTTCATACTCAGATTCGAGTATAGTTTGCATATCAGGAACAAGTTTGGCCGATACCAGTTCTTCGAGTAAAAAAGCGTTGTAATCCTGTTCTTTTGCGGCTTCATTTAAAGCCAATTTCAAGGACGATAAAAGTTGCCTGCTTTCGCGGAATTTTTTTAATCCTGAAGCAAACACCGTCAAATTCTCCAGATTTCCCGCAACGGCATCAATAATCCTGAACTGGATATTTTCATCAGACAATTCATGAGTTTGATGTTGCGAGTGGATATCGATAAGATACACGCCCAAATCCTGTAATTCAGGAAGGTTTACCGGGCTATCGTTTATAAACGCCCGGGATTTTCCCGAAGGCAATATCTCACGCCGCAAAATTGTATGGTCTTCATAATCGAGGTCGTTCGCTTCAAAAAATTCCTGGAGCTTATACCCTGAAATATCAAAATGCGCTTCAACAATACACTTTTCGTCTTTACGTTTTAACGATGTCAAATCGGCTCTTTTGCCTAAAACCAATCCCAATGCTCCTAGAAGGATTGACTTTCCGGCACCGGTTTCACCTGTAATCGTAGAAAATCCGCTTGAAAAATCAATGGACAATTTTTCAATTAATGCAAAATTTTTGATTGAAAGCGAAGTGAGCATCTAAACAATATCAGGTTATGTTATGCCTTGTAATCAGAATTTTATTGATGTCCATTTACTGGAGTTAACGGGCGAATAACGGTTCAGTTTGTCAACAAGATCAGCAATATCAATTTGAGGCCCGCCTGAAAAAACCGACTGGATTTCATCGGCTTTTGCATCAAAAAAAACGCGTGTAATAAATGCATTTGGCCTTACGCCATGCACTTTTTCAAACGAGAATATAGTCGACTTGATTTTTTCTTTTCCTGTTTTTACATCATTGCTCATGGTATCCATTCCTTCATAATGATAAGAATACATCGCTTCCCGTATCGGAGTGAAAGTTGACGAAAGCAAATCGCTGATAAGAAAAAAACGGTTTTGGTTACCATCTATCTGGCTCCAGCCTTTATATCCGCCTTGTTGTGCCGTGCTTGCAATTTCCTGTGCCTTGGTATAATATTTTGTTCCTCCTGAAGGTGAAAACGTATCGGCATCCATACCCAAAATTATGTAACTGTAGAATGCGAGGACAGAAACGAGGTTCGAGTCAAAACTATTTGGATTGAAATAAAGGTTTTCAAACTCTATATACCTGAATCCGAAATCTTTATCATTGAAGTTAAATACCGGCGACGAATAGGTCGAATTAAAAACAGGGCGTGAAGACTGCACCTGAATTGTAGCCGCGAACTGGTCGTTGGCATAGGATGTAACCGTTATAAACATGGAGCATTCGATTCGTTCCCTTTGGTTAAAGTTTTGGTCGGTCCACTCGGTTTTATTTACAAACTCGGAAATGGATTTTTCAAGGGTTCTGAAAATCTGCTGGTTTGTTTTTGTAATCTGGGCCGAGTTTACCTGAACAGTACAATTTAGTTCCTGCGCATCAGCAATTCCAAAGGACAACAATAAAAAACTGGCTATTAGTTTATACATTGAAATGTGTAATTATTTTATTTAGAATATCATCGGCAACAGCTTCTTTACTTTTTAAATCCATTGGCTGCATGTTAAAATCCTTATCGATAAAAGTAACTTTGTTTGTTAGCTTTCCGAATCCCGCACCTTCATCATTCAATGAATTTAAAACTATCAAATCTAAGTTTTTTTTGCGGATTTTCTGCTTTGCATTTTCAATTTCATTCTCAGTTTCCAGGGCAAACCCAATCAAAAACTGTTTTTTTTTGGTTTCTCCCATTGATGCGAGAATGTCTTTGGTCTTTTCGAGTTCGATATTTAAAGTATCAACCGTTTTCTTTATTTTCTGTAATGCCGGATTCTTCGGGCGGTAATCAGCCACAGCTGCGGCGGCAATTGCAACATCAGCATCGTTGTAATATTTGTGGCAAGCTTCATACATTTCTTTAGCGGAAACTACCGGAATAACAGAAACCAGGCGATTATCAATTTTTAAATGGGTCGGCCCCGTAATCAAAATAACCGTAGCGCCCAGATCAGCAGCACTTTTCGCAATATCAAAACCCATTTTGCCCGATGAATGATTTCCTATAAAACGCACCGGATCTATTGCTTCGTATGTTGGGCCGGCAGTAATTAATATATTTTTTCCTTTCAACGGTAATTTACTCTCCATATCTGCTTCTAAAAAAGCAATAATATTTTCAGGCTCGGCCATTCTTCCTTCTCCTGAAAGCCCGCTTGCAAGTTCACCGCTTTCAGCCGGAATCATGATATTCCCGTATCTTTTCAATGCGTTGAAACTTTCCAAAGTAGACGGATGTTTATACATGTCCAAATCCATTGCCGGAGCAAAATAAACCGGGCATTTCGCCGATAAATAAACCGCCATTAAAAGATTATCGCAAGTTCCGTTAGCCATTTTAGACAACGTGTTTGCCGTTGCCGGGGCAATAATCATAAGGTCGGCCCAAAGCCCAATATCAACATGGTTGTTCCAAACCGCATCCGCATCTTCCTCGTTATAGAAAGTAGAAAAAACCGGATTTTTGGATAAGGTAGATAGTGTCAGAGGCGTGACAAAATCTTTAGAAGCAGGCGTCATTACCACTTTGACATGAGCACCTGCTTTTATGAAGAGTCTTACTAATGTTGCAGTTTTATATGCGGCAATTCCACCAGAAACGCCCAGTACTATTTTTTTTCCGCTTAAAACTGACATAAAGAATTATTTATTGGAATCCCTATGGTAGATTTTATCATCCAGCCATTCCTGTACCGCCAAAGCATGGGGTTTTGGAAGTTTTTCATAGAATTTGGAAACTTCGATTTGTTCTTTATTTTCGAAGATTTCTTCCAGACTGTCATTATAAGTAGCAAATTCTTCCAGTTTTTCAGTCAATTCTTTCTTGATTTCAGAATTGATCTGGTTTGCTCTTTTAGCCATAATCGTTATCGCTTCATACACATTTCCGGTTGGCTCTTCAATCATGGTCTTGTTGTAAGTGATTGTGTTAACCGGAGCATTCGTCTTTTTTAAATCCATGACTTTTTATTTAGAAAATTGTTTTAAATCATTATCGATACGCTCAAGCATTTCATCTGCCTGGGCTTTGTATTCTGTATTTGCATTAAATTTAATCAGGCCCGCATATGCAGATTTTGCGGCAACAAGCCTTTCCTGCATTTTTGAGGACACGCTGTTCACCGCTAATTTGTATGCAGAATCAAATTTGTAAAATAATGCTTTCTCTTTGTATGGTGTTCCCGGAAAATCCGAAATAAAATTATCCATTGCTACAATTGCCGACTTAAAATCTGAAATTGTATTGTATTGCTTTGCAATCTCGAAACTTTTTTTCTCAAGCTTTTCCCTTAAATCCTTTACGATTATATTCGTTTCAGGAAGATATTCAGAATTAGGGTAATTATTTATAAATGACTGTAGCTTATCAATTGCCTTATAGGTATCAACCTGGTCAAGACTGTATCGCGGGGATAATTTTGAATAACTTATTGCTCCTAAATAGGAAGCCTCTTCAATTTTTTCACTTTTCGGATAACTTGCCGCAAAGCTTTCAAACTGATATCCCGCGGAATAATATTCTTTTATGGCATAAAATGATTTTGCATACATATAAAACATTTTCTCAGCCTGTGGTTTTCCGCGGTACGTTGGCGCCATTTGTTCAAAAAGGCGCAATGCCTTTGTGTATTTTTTCTTTTCATACATTTTTGTTGCCATATCAAATTTCACTGCAATATCTTCAGATTTGAGTGCTTTTTGATAAGGGCTGCATGAGCTTAAGAAAATAAGTACAAGCGCTATCGAAAGAAATTTCTTCATTTTTAGTATCAGGATTTTATGATTTTAGTGAATTAAACTGCTTCCGAAAATCACGGGAGCAAATTTAGTCATTAATTGCAGACTACAAAACATTTTTTTTACCTAGTAACCCATGTCTTTGACGAATCTGTTGATGCGTTCACTTAGGTTTTCATCAACAGAAACGAGTGGCAAACGAACAATGTTTTCAGAAATCCCCAATGCTTTGTGAATTTGTTTTATTCCTCCCGGATTTCCCTGCTCGAAAATCATATCGATAGAATCCGATAATTTATAATGTATGGCGTATGCTTCATCGGTTTTGCGTTGTAACCCAAGGCGCACCATTTCTGAAAATTCTTTCGGAAAACCTTCACCAATTACAGAGATCACTCCCGCTCCACCGGCCAAAACCATTGGAAGCGTAATCATGTCATCACCGGAAATAATAAGGAAATCCTTAGGTTTATTTTTAATCAGCTGCATTGCCTGAACGATATCGCCTGCAGCTTCTTTTACTCCAATAATATTTTTAAAGTCTTTTGCCAAACGCAAAATTGTTGACGGAAGCACATTGCTTGCAGTTCTTCCGGGAACATTATATAAAATAACAGGTAGCGGTGACGCTTCGGCTACAAGCTTAAAATGCTGGTAAATACCTTCCTGCGTTGGTTTATTATAATAAGGTGAAACCGAAAGTATTGCAGAAAAGTGTTCAAAATCCCCGGTTTTCAGTTCTTCTACAACTTCAGCAGTGTTATTTCCTCCAACACCTAAAACCAATGGCAATCTTCCATTGTTTGCATTAACAACCGTTTTTATTACGAGTTTTTTTTCGTCTTTTTTCAAGGTTGCCGGTTCTCCGGTAGTACCTAAAACGACAAGATATTCAACACCTCCGTCAATTACATAATTGACGAGTCGGGTTAATGCTTCGGTATCAACAGAAAAATCTTTCCTGAACGGAGTGACCAGTGCAACACCGGTTCCAAAAAATGGCTGCATAATTTATATTTTATTAAGTATTTTGAGGTATTTGAATAATTCGTCGGTAAAAACCTTATAATTCTCAACTACAGTATTGATCATGAAATGATTGAGCTTTTTATCTACCGTTGCAAACCCGGCTTTAAAACTTGCTTTTGAACCCTGTGTAATAAGTAATAGCGGCGCCTTTTCAACATCGTAATAACTGATAAGCAAATCAAAATTTTGCAATAAAAAATCTTTGGTTTCACTGCTTTCAAAATCACCGGCCCAATTAATATTTTTCATACTAAAAGAAGGATATTCGAAAACTTCATTTTTCCTGATCTTATCTTTATAAACCAGGATAAGGATATTCTCTTTTTTAATTCCGTTAGACACCAATTCGTTTAAAAGATTCCCTGTTTCGTTAAAATAATTCCCATCAATCAAAATACCAACGGTTTTAATAGGATCGTTTGAAAAATTATTCTTTACATTGGAAAGTGTTTTTTTTAACTTTCTTTTTATTAAAAAATCCTTCAAAAATTTTAAAAACATAGTACTTTTACTTGAATTACAAATTTACTTAAATAAGTCGCATTTCAGATGGTAAATCTAAAAAAGTATAACGCTGTAGCGCAACATTTTGTTTTATTCTTAACACTTTTAATTTTTGCTTCATGCAACCAGCAAAAATACTACGTAAAACAAGTTGAAGGAAAGCAAATCAACATCAACAAATCAAACCCTGAAACGGCTTTGATTGAAGAATTCATTAAACCTTACCGCGATAGTCTTGATAAAGATATGAATACGATTCTTGCCTATGCGCCTGAGACGCTTGAAAAGACCAAAGGCCAATGGCAAACCAACATCGGAAACCTGATGGCCGATGTAACGCTTGATTTGTCAAATTATATTTTTGAAAAACGCGAAGGTAAAAAAATCAATATCTGCCTGCTCAACCACGGGGGTATCAGAGCTCCAATTCCGAAAGGAAATGTAACTACGCGATCGGCTTTTGAAGTAATGCCATTTGAAAACAGTGCAATTGTAATTGCAATGAAAGGTGAAAACATCCGCGAAATCGCCGATTATATCATTAGAGAAAAAAAACCGCATCCTTTGGCCGGGATGACTTTTACAATTGATAAAAACAATGTTGCGAAAGACCTAAGGATTCAGGGAAAACCCGTTGAAAACGATCTTATTTATTATGTTGTGACTTCTGATTATCTTTCAAACGGCGGCGATAATATTACATTTTTCAAAAAAGGGGTGCAAAAGTTCGATCTTGATTACAAACTCCGCAATGTCCTTATCGATTATTTCAAAGAAGTGGATACGATAAAGGCGAAGAATGACAAACGAATTTTCACAGAATTATGAAAAGAAGGGATTTTATAGAAAAAACAGCCGCTGCATCTGCTTTTTTGGCGATACCGGTTCCTCTGATGAGTTTTGCTTCGGCAAAAACAAAGCATATTACTATTTTACATACAAATGACGTTCATAGCCACATTGATCCTTTTCCGGCTACTGATCCTAAAAATCCGAATATGGGTGGCGTTTCACGGCGCGCTTCGCTGATTGAAAGCGTAAGAAAAGAGAATCCAAACACATTACTTTTAGATGCCGGTGACATTTTTCAGGGAACTCCATATTTTAATTATTTTGGAGGCGAACTCGAATTCAAACTGATGAGCATGCTCAAATATGACCTGGCAACAATGGGAAACCATGATTTTGACAATGGAATTGAAGGTTTTCATGCACAGCTTCCAAATGCAAAATTTGATTTTGTCTCGGCTAATTATGATTTCAAAAACACCACTTTAGACGGTATCGTTAAACCTTATAAAATTTTTATTCGGGACGGAATAAAAATCGGGATATTTGGGATTGGCGTTGAATTGGACGGTTTGGTTGACAAGAGGAATTATAAGGAAACCATTTATCGTAATCCTGTTGAAATTTCACAAGACATGACACGGATTCTTAAACAGGAAAAAAAATGTGACCTTGTAATATGCCTTTCCCATCTCGGCTACAAATACAATAATGACCCTGAAAAAATAAGCGACCTCAAATTAGCTGAAAAAACCAAAAACATTGATTTAATAATCGGCGGCCATACGCATACTTTTCTTGACAAGCCAACCATAGTAAAAAATCTTGAAGGAAAAGACGTTCTCGTGAATCAGGTTGGCTGTTATGGAATAAATGTGGGACGTATCGATTTTTATCTGGACAGCGATTCAAAAACAGCTTCAGGAAGAACTATCATTGTTTAAATTTTCTATCGAAATAATGAATCGGTAAAAGCAATAAAAGGCGCAAACATTAAGTGACATTGCAATTGGCCTGAAAATGGAAATCATGATGTAATAACGCTCAATGAACACAACAAACTGCAGCAAAACAAATAACAGTCCGCATAAATACAGCCAGGAATTTTTACTGTCGTCTTTCATAATATAATTTGAAAGCGCAATTCCGCCAACAATCGAAATCAGTATATTTTGTAAAATGACCAAGAAATAGATTAAGCCAGGTACGTCATCTGCAAATTTAAACACATACGAAAACAGAAATATAAACGGCAAAAAACCAATAATTACAGGAATAGGGTCTTTAATCCTAAGCGCTTTTGAAATATAAATGATGAACAATATCCTATGAATTGTAAAGGTAATTATCGCATATAAAATAAAGTTGTTATCAGGAAGAAAGAAAATATTTGTCAGAAAAGAAAAAAACATTGTTGCAAAAAACAGGGAATTCCATTTTTTTGAAGTTTTGGCATACAATAACATCAGCATTATAGGAATAAGAGGCTTTAAGACAATTATGGCGTAGGTCTTAGAAAAATATTCGGCAAGGACTTCGCAAATTCCGACGCTGAAATAAATAATCGAAAGTTTGTTAAACTCAGCTTTCATCAAATCTTTTTTATCTAAAACTACATAGTAAACGTTCACAAATCAGGAAACTTTCAGGCATTTTTTTGGGCTACTAATTTATTTCTTTCTAAAAAATAAAGTGCCATAAAAAAATACGACAAAACTTGATTTGAAATTGTAATTACATGAAAAACAGGAAGATATAAATAGTAATTATATAATAGATAAAAAATATCTGAAAGCAACAGGCAAATAAACATCAAAACACCATAAACTGCTGCTTTAGAACCACGGCAAATAAAGTTCATTACCGTTGCAACACCCAAAGTTTCAAGTCCGATTCCGTAAAGTGTAAATGTTGTAAAATATTTCTCATTTTCATCAAATTTTAAATTGATGATAGATATAAAGAGATACGTCAATAAAGCAACGACAAAAAGAATCGGAAAAATATCGATGCTGCGCAACCTAACTCTTTTTAAATCTAAGATAAAATACCAAAGCAGTAGGAGATTTCCAACAAAAAAACTCCATAAGGAAGCCATGAATGAATGCTCATAATCCATCATAAAAATAACTTCTCCAATAAAATATGATAAGAAAACCAGGATTTTCATAAACTCGATGCGAAATTTACTAGAAACCCAATAATAATAAAATATTGCAGGAACGACGACTGCCTTTGCATAACCAACTAACCATTCCTGTCCAATCAGGTATAACAATATGCTACTGATGCATGCCGTGAAATAGAGTATCAGTGCTGGTGTATTAGCTTTCATTAAGTATTAAAATAAAATCGTTTTCAGAAATAATCGGTACATTCAGTTTATTCGCTTTTTCCAGCTTGGCCGGCCCCATGTTTTCTCCAGCAATCACAAAATCTGTTTTTGCTGAAATCGAACTGCCAACTTTGCCTCCGTTATCTTCGATTGCATTTTTGAGTTCATCGCGTGAGAATTTTTCAAAAACACCTGAAACTACAACTGTTTTTCCGGCCAGTTTGGTTGTCGCATTTGGGTTCGACTTCTCTTGGATTACAAACTGAACGCCAAAATTCTTCAATCGCTCGATAATGATTTTATTTTCAGCATTATCAAAAAACTCAATCACGCTTTTTGCAATCCTTTCACCAATTTCATCAACAAGAATCAAATCCATCAGGTTGGCTTGCGACAAACTATCGATGCTTTTATAGTGTTTTGTGAGTTTTTTTGCCACAGTTTCACCAACAAACCTTATTCCGAGTGCAAACAAAACCCGTTCAAACGGAATTTCTTTAGATTTTTCAATTCCATTGATAAGATTCTCGGCCGATTTTTGCGCCATCCGCTCTAACGGAAGGATTTGTGCAATTTCCAATTGATATAAATCGGCATAATTGTGTACAAGCCCGTTATTGAAAAGCAACGCCACAGTTTCTCCGCCAAGGCCTTCAATATCCATTGCTTTTCGCGATATATAATGCTGGATCCTGCCGATAATTTGTGGCGGACAACCATAAAAATTCGGGCAATAATGCTGTGCTTCACCAACATTCCTGGTTAATTCTGTCTGACATTCGGGACAATGCGTGATATAATGTGTCGGTTGTGCGTTTTCTGGCCTTTTGCTTAAATCGACTGCTATGATTTTCGGAATAATTTCACCACCTTTTTCAACAAAAACGGTATCATTCACGCGGATGTCGAGTTTTTCAATCTGGTCGGCATTGTGCAACGAGGCGCGTTTTACAATCGTCCCGGCAAGCTGAACCGGTTCAAGGTTTGCAACCGGAGTGATTGCACCGGTTCGGCCAACCTGGTATGAAATCGAATTCAATCTGGTAAAAACCTGTTCGGCTTTGAATTTATAGGCCATTGCCCAACGAGGCGATTTTGCCGTATAACCCAATTCTTCCTGAAAATGAATGGAATTTACTTTAATTACTACTCCATCGGTTTCATAAGGAAGATTATGACGATGTGTGTCCCAATAATCGATAAACTCAAAAACCTCAGCAAGATTCTTTGCAAGCTGTGCTTCTTTCGGAACTTTAAAACCCCATTGACGCGCATGCTCCAAACCTTCAAACTGATTTTTAAACGGAAGATTACTTCCAACAATCGAGTAGAGCAAACAATCTAACGGACGTTTCGCAACTTCACTGCTATCTTGTAATTTTAAACTTCCCGAAGCAGTATTCCTTGGATTTGAATAGGGCGTTTCTCCAATCTCAATCAATTCCTGGTTCATTTTTTCAAAACCGGCGTGAGGAAGAATAATTTCGCCCCGAATATCAAATTTGGCTGGAAAATCACCTTTAAGATGCAACGGAACCGATTTTATGGTTTTTATATTGCTCGTCACTTCATCGCCCTGAAAACCGTCACCACGGGTTACGGCACGCTTGAGTTTTCCGTTTTCGTAGGAAATACTGATTGAAGCGCCATCATATTTTAATTCACACGTATATTCCAGTTGAATAGTATCGTCGCCCAAAGCACGCTTGATGCGCTTTTCCCATTCTTCCAAGTCTTCTTTTGAATAGGAATTATCAAGCGAATACATGCGCTGTTCGTGAACGACTGTGGGGAAATTCTTTGTTATCATTCCGCCCACACGCTGCGTCGGCGAATTCTCATCAAAAAACTCCGGATGCTGATTTTCAAGTTCCTGCAGTTCTTTTAATTTCAGGTCGAATTCAAAATCCGTAATAGTAGCGTTGTCCAATACATAATAATTATAATTGTGGCTATTGAGTTCTTCGCGTAATGCCTGAATTCGTTGCAGGATATCCATAAGATTTTGAAATTGCGGTTTTGGATTATTTGGCTAAAAATAGTAATTCTAATTTGAAAACCGCTTTACCTTAACTAAAAAACCACCCTTTTCACGGGGTGGCCTTTTGGAAAAAAACTCAACTTATCTCTGGATAACAATAAATTCGGATCTGCGGTTTTTGAAATGCTCTGCCTCTGAACATTTTATACCGTTTTTACATTTGTTGGTCAGGCGGCTTTCACCATACCCAATTGCGCTTTCTATCCGCAACGCATCGATTCCTTTTGAGATAATGTATTGCTGGGTTGCTTTTGCGCGGTTGTCGGACAATTTTAAATTATAGGCATCCTTTCCTCTCGAATCCGTATGCGATTCTATTTTGATCCTGACATTTGGGAATTTCTGCATCACGAAAACAACGCGATCGAGTTCTTCTGCGGCTTGAGGCGTAATATCCCATTTGTCATAATCGAAGAAAATCGGGTTGACGATAATTTTTTCCTGGCCGTTGTCTTTCACGACAAGGTCGTCATAATTACTGAGTTCAAAATCGACATCACGGATTCCTTCGCCATCTTTGTTTTTGGTTTCGGCTTCTTTTTCATCTTTACTGTGATTGGATTTTGTTGCTATCATTTTTACCTTTTTGGAACAAGGCACCACGACCTGGTATTTACCTTCAGCATTGGTTTTTGCATCAGTAATTACATCGCCCAAAAGATTGTAAACCGTAATTGTGGCATCGGCGATAACCAATCTGGATTTGGTATTGATTACTTTTCCTGAAATCAGCTGGTTGCATTCGGGTTTGGATTTTGTAAAGGAATATATATCGTCATCGCCTTTTCCCATTGCGCGGTTCGAGGAAACATAACCAAATTCATCTTTTGGATCAACAATATACGAGAAATCGTCTTTATTACTGTTGATTGGTTTTCCGAGGTTTTTGGGTTCTGAGAAATTCAGTTCGCCATAAAAATTGCTCTGATAAACGTCAAGGCCGCCATAACCATAATGCCCATCGGAAGAGAAATACAAAACTCCATTTCTGAAAAAAGGAAACAGTTCATTTCCGACCGTATTAATTGTTGGGCCAAGATTTTGAGGTGAATTCATGGTTCCGTCTTCGGCAATCTGTACAACATACAGATCGGTTTCGCCATAACCGCCTGGCATATCTGAAGCAAAAAACAGCCATTTTCCATCTTCACTCAGCGACGGGTGCCCTACTGAATATTTGGGGCTGTTAAAGAAAACTTTTTCGGGTTTGGTTACTTTTTCACCGTCAATCTTTCCTTTTATAATCTGGAAGTTGTTAGTTTGTTTTTTATCGACAATTAGTTTTTCATTTTTGTTGGTGATATTTGTCGTAAAATAAACCGTCTTCAAATCAGGCGTAAATGTCGCAGTGGCTTCGTGGTATTTCGTCATGACATTTGGCATGAAAACTGTTGCGTTGAAAAGGCTGTTATCAGCGGCATTCCTTTCGGCAAGGTACAAATCCAAAAATGGCTGTTTATTCCAACTGTATAATTTATCTTTGAATTTCGTAGTGTCACGGCTTGATGCAAATACGATCTTATCTCCATAAAACGCTGTTCCAAAATCAGATTTACTTGTATTGATATCAAGGTTTTTGACTTTATACAAAGGTTTGGCAGTATTCAGGCTATCCATAACCCGCTTTTGGAAATTATAGCGTTCGATAAGCTTGACATCACCTTTTTTATTCAGGTATTCTTTTGTAATGCGATTGGCATCGGTATAATCCATTACTCCTTTCATCGATTGGATATAACGTAAAAAGTAAATATCGGTCATGTTATCGCCTTGAAGTTCGTAAAGTTTTTTATACCACTTGAGCGCGTTTCGGTTATCAGCTGTAAAATAATATGAATCGGCAAGATTCTGAATCACCTGTTTTGACGGGCTTTCGTTCTTTGCAATATATGCTTCATATTCTTTTGCGGCATCGATATAATAATAATCTTTAAACAGTTTGTCGGCTTTTTTGAGTTTTGCCTGAGAAAAAACAACCGATGCGCACAACAATAAGCTAAGTGTAAGTATATTTTTCATAATTGTCATTTTTAGAAGAATCGAGGTGATTTGATACGGGCAGCTTTATTAAGCAATTGGAAGCGAAGAATAATCTCATGTGACCCGTCATTGTATTTATTGAGCCGCGTTACTGTATAATCATAAGAATATCCAGCAAAGAATGAAGGTGTGATCTGAAATCCTGCCAAAGCGCTAACTGAATCATCCCATCGGTAAGAAACGCCCAATGTAAGCTTTTCTATGAGCAGAAAATTCGCAGAAGCATCCGCTGTTAAAGGAGCGCCATTTACAGCTTTTACCAAAACGGCAGGTTTTAATTTAAAGCTATCCGAAAAAGTAAAGACATAACCTCCGATCAGGTAATAATGCAACCTGTCAAGCGTTACCGATTCCTGTATATCATCATAATAATTGCCTCGTATGAAATTTGGCACAGAAAGGCCGGCATACCAATTATCAGTATAATAGTAGACTCCGGCTCCTAATGATGGCTTTATTTCATTATTGATATTATTGTTCAATAAAGCGTCCTGCGGATCATAATAACGCCCTTTAGACCAGTCAATATTGAGCAACCGTGCACCGGCTTTTAATCCGAAGGCAAGTTTTTTATCGTAATCCAACCCGATTGTATAGGAAAAATTTCCGTCGATATACAATTCGTTTGATGGCCCGAGCTTATCATTTACAGCGCTAAAACCCAACCCGATTTTGTCATTGGTCAAAGGCGTATGCGCTGTAAAAGCCTGTGTAGTTGGCGCGCCGTCAATTCCTATCCATTGTGAACGGTGAAGCAAAACAGCTTCAAATGCTCCTGTAGAACCCGCATAAGCAGGGTTCACAGTCATTGTATTATACATGTATTGCGTGTATTGTGGTTCCTGCTGTGCATTTACACCTATCGGAAAAATTAAAACAAGCCACAAAAGGTTTCTGAAATTTATAGATGGTTTCATACTTATTATATTTAAATTGTTAATGATTTGTGCAACGGCTTATCTTATCAGATATAGCCATCCTTGTCTTGGGGTTTGACCTGCACCTATATTAAGAATATAGTAATAAGTACCTGTTGGCAGCTTATTGTCTTCTCCGATTGTTCCTGAAGCATTCGCAATTCCGTCCCAATCGTTATTGTAATTATTTTTACTGTAAACCATTGTTCCGTAACGGTTGTAAACTTCGAGTTTGTTTCCCGGGAAATTTTCGATGCAGTCAATCCTGAAAAAATCATTTGCACCGTCACCATTCGGGCTGAATTCATTATAAACCGTCAGGCAAACCGGGTCTACCGATGCGGAAGCTTCATTATTACCCGGATCAGAATCTGAAGGATTGGATTGGGTTATTGATGCCGTATTAAGATAATTCCCGTTGGGTAGAACCCTAACCGTTATATTGAGCGTGGCAGATTGATTTGCGGCAAGCGATAAAATATTCCAGTTGCCATTTTGGCTTGTATAATCTCCAATTGATGCCGATGCGCTAACGAAAGCATATCCCGATGGTAATAAATCGTTAACGACCAGATTTTGGAATGCACCGCTTCCTGTATTATTTACAGTAATCGTAAATAGGACATTGTCACCGATATTCGGTGTCGGATTATTCACCGTTTTAGTAATCGTAAGATCGGAACAACTTGAAATCGTTACGTTGAAATTCGCAGTATTACTTCCCGAACAGCTATCAGAATAGGAAACGCCCACTGTTCCTGAACCAGCAGTTGTCCATAAAACTGTAACCGTGCTATCGGTTGATTGGCCTCCGGCAGTAATCGTTCCGTTGGCCACCGTCCAGTTATAATTTGTTTTTCCTGGGTTTGCGGTATAAGTGACCGTTTCGGCAACGCAGGTAGCATTATCACCAGTAATCAAAGCCGGTTCGCCACCGCTGAATGAAACTGTAATTGAGAGTCGCGCCGCGCTCTGGCATCCTGTAGCCGCATCTAGCAATGCCGCATAATAGGTTCCGGCAACTAAAGCAGTTCCTGATGAAAGTCCGGTTCCGCCTGTTGGCATTGTATAAAAAACAACATTTGGTTCATTGGTCTGGATGTTTGCAACCGTCGGATTATTTGCCAGGCAAAATTCCTGAGCCACATTCGTTGATGTTGGCACTCCCGGATCATTGACCGCAACTGTAACCGCAAGCCTTGTAGCAGACGGACAGCCGCTTACGGGATTAAATGCCGCATAATAGATTCCGTTTGAAAGAAAATCGGTCGAAGCCAAAGCTGTTCCTCCCGCTGGAGTTGTATAAAACAGCACTCCGGTTTCATTGACCTGAATACTTGCAACTGTTGGAGCATCAGCCAAGCAAAAATCCTGAATATTATTATTTGTCGTTGGCGTTGAAGCCGTGTTGATTGTTACGGTAATGGCCAAACGTATACTACTTTCGCAACCGTTAGGGTTTGCAGCTGCATAATAAACTCCGTTAGACAATGAATCAGATGACGCATAAGCCATGCCTCCGGTTGCAGCATTGTAAAAAATAACATTCGGCTCATTCACCTGAATATCTGCAACCGTTGGGCTAAACGCCTGACAGAATTCCTGTGTGGTATCAAGAGTTGTTGGTGCGGCAGGATCTGCAACATTAACTGTTATCGCCAAACGGGTAGCGCTTTCGCAACCGGCATTGTTTAGTGTTGCAAAATAGGTTCCGCTGGACAAAGCATCAGTTGAAGCATATGCAGTTCCGCCCGTGGCCAAATTATAAAAAACAACATTTGGCTCATTGACCTGGATATTTGCTACGATTGGACTGTCAGAAAGGCAAAAATCCTGAATACCATTGTTTGTCGTTGGCGTTGCCGGATTTGTTACTGAAACTGCAATAGCCAGCCGCACTGAGCTTTCACATCCACTTACACTTAAGGAGGCATAATAAGTTCCTGTCGTTAAAACGGTCGAGGATGCCAAAGCTGTTCCGCCGGCTGCCGTAGCATAAAATATGGCTCCGGATTCATTAATCTGAATATCTGCAATCGTCGGGATTCCTGACGCGCAAAATTCCTGTGTTGAATCATTGGTTGAAGGTGTTTGCACATCTATCAGCGTTACCGTAATTGCCAAGCGTAAACCACTTTGGCAACCATTTCCGGCATCTGTAAGCGAGGCATAATAAACAGCATTATTTACTAACGCCGCATTCATATTTAAGGCAGTCCCTCCGGTTGCAGCGCTATAAAATAAAACATTGGATTCATTTACCTGGATATCAGCAATTATTGGGCTTTCAGACAAGCAGAACTCCTGTGCCGTATTTATTGTTGTTGGAGTTCCTGCATTATTGATGTTCACTGTAATAGCCAATCTTGTCAATCCTGTACAACCTGTTGACGGATCAAATGAAGCATAATATGTCAAGCCGGAAACAAGCGGCTCAGTACCAGCTAAAATATTTCCGGCATTTGGCGCGTCATAAAACACAATATCCGACTCATTGACCTGAATATCCTCAACTGTTGGATTTTGTGAAAGACAGAAATCCTGGGTTGTGTCGTTTGTCGTTGGTGTTCCCGAATCACTTACCGTAATGGTAACGGCTTTGAAATTTCCGGGCTGATTCAAGCAGGTTGCATCGCTTACCAACCCGATGTAATAAGTATACGGACTATTAACAGCGGTCAATCCTGAAATTGTTAAAACACCACTTGGAGATATTGTATAGGTTATTCCGCTGACGGTTCCGTTGCTTATCGGCTGAGAATTATCATTTGTATAGAAATACCGGAACTGCGGATTTGCATGCAATGTTGTG
>CAZSDN010000021.1:26287-32848 GCA_964605595.1 uncultured Flavobacterium sp.
GCACGTCGCCACGTTATTTGCATTGATGTCAGGTAATTGCGAAAAAGGCAAAATCGTGAAACTTACCTGTGTCCTATCTGCGGCAGTGGTCTGGCAAAACTCATCCGAGCTGATCCCGACAGAATATGTATAATTTCCAGGTGCTAAATCATTAATGACAAGCGTAGCTGTAGTTTGTCCGGTAATTAAAGTTCCGCTTGGGTCATACCAATAAAAAACAGGATTTGTTACTACCGGTACTGTATTCAATGTTGCCAGAAGCGTCACCGTTCCCGATTCGCTACAAATTGCTGTATCCGTTCCTCCATTTATACTAACCGATGCAATAGCGGTTTGTAGAGCGGTTTGCCCAATTACGGCCGTGACCGTCCCTCTTTCATATACCGAACATCCAAAACGGATCGGCTGGATATAATAGTTATGGCTTCCTGCTGATAAACTTGCAGGTACGGTAAAACTGGTTCCCGTAGAAACTACATTTCCGCCAACCAATGCATCATACCAGATATAGGTTGTACAATCATCGGGAGTAATTGATAATTGAATTGTTCCGCCCTGGCAAACCTGAACAGCATTTGAATTGTCGCCTCCTATTACAGAAGTATCTGCTTTTCTTTTGATATCGTGGACATGCAGTATATTTAGTACGGAAGCAACACCGCCAAACCTGATTTTTATACGATCATAAGATTGGGTTTGTGGCGCAATTGTAACGCGCGCTTCAGAACCTCCGTTTAAAAGTGTAAGGCTCAGTAAAGTCGAATTGTTAGCTATTGGTGCGCCAACCGGCGTATTTCCAAGATAAAGTTGTATCGTAAACCCGGTTAAAAGGTTTAAATCTAAAATCGTTGCCGGACTCGATAAAATCAAATCGAGTGTGTCGCCGGTTGATGTTGGTGTCCTAAATGCGACAGTTAAATCGGCTACAGCTAAAATTCCCGTCCCGTTGAACATTGTAGCATATGAGTTTGCATCTGCATCGACAGCGTTGAATTCGTCCGCTACACCCACAGTTGCCGAAGCTACTCCGATTCCCAAATCAACAGCGCCATAAAACACATCTTTTACATCGCCTGCATTACAAGCAGCCTGTGTTACAGTTTTGTCATAATAGGCATCATAAACTCTTACATTTTGAGCCACGCTTACTGTTGAACCGACTATGATCCGGATTCCATCGTATGCTTTCGGGCCTGTACTGTTTGATGGCACAAACGTAAATTCGAAAGTATTTTGGCCAGGAAGCAAATCAATAAGCGAACCCGAAACCGGCTGTAAATTTCCGATTTCGATCGGTACGCCTGAACCATTTCGTTTGGTTCCGACGACAGAATAAGCTCCGGCTACAATCAGTCCGCTGTATTCAGAACCCAATTTCAGTGTGACCGGCGTTCCTGCAGCTATAGTTTCCGTCCATTGCAAAGTCTGGAAAGCCGTTCCGATACCCAACAATCCTATTCCGGTAACAATTGTTGAATATGTCTGAGGATTTCCATCAATTGTATTTCCCGCATTTGCAACGCCACCGGTTAAAATCGATCCCCAGTTTTGCATATTGGCATAATTTCTTTCTGTTAGTGGCGGACATAGATTTGGATCAATTACAGTTACGAAAACATTTTGGCTTACAGAGCAATTCCCGATGGTAGCAATTGCAGTGAAAGTATAATTCCCCTGTGATGTAAATGGCCCGGCAGAATTTGAAGGCAAAGCATTTCCAGCAGAATTGTACCACACGACCGCTCCGTTTGATGTTGCCTCAAGTGTAACAGAACTTCCCGTGTTGACTGCGATATTACTATTGACAATAGTCAAATCCGGATTTGGATTTACTGTTACATTTACCTGTTGCATTGGAGAATTACAGCTTCCGCTAAGGCTTGTTGCCTGAATGAAATAAATGCCGCTTGACTGAACGTTTCCGGCATCTTCGGGTGTGATTGGATTATTTGAAGCGTTGAAGAAATTATATTGGATATCAGCCGAATTGTCAAAATTCAAAATTGCATTCCGCAGATTCACACTATCGCACCCTTCTATATTCGCAGCAACATTTAATATCAATGCAGTTGAATAATTAACAGTAACCTGTTTTAAAGTACCTGTTGCATTTTCACAAATTCCGTTAGCCGTTATGGAAACATAATATTGGTAAGGTGAATTGGCTTGTGTCAATCCTGTTATTGAGAGTTCTCCTGTAGCATTATTTTTAGTATAAGTAACTCCGGAATCTCCTGAAAAACCGGTAGTGATTTCCTGTGTTTTTGCCTGATCTTTATAATAACGGAAAGATGTATTGCCTAACGGAGTTGACGGAGAAAGTACGATTGATCCGTTACAGGCATTGAGTGCGTTGGGAATCACAATATCTGATGCGGTAGGCAACGCCGTAACATCGACTAAAATCCTGACACGCAAAGATTCTTCTGAACATCCAACTTTTTTTGCAGATACATAAAATGCTGTACTCGCATTTAATATAGGAGTAACGAAAGCTTCTCCAGATGTTGTGGTACTCAATACGCTTCCGCCTGTTGGTTGTGAATACCAACGTAATTCTGTTCCGGTGCCGGTTTGTGCAACAACGATGCTGTTGTTCCCGCACAAATCATCGGATTTAATGTAAAAGCATCTGTTATTGCAGGATTTGCGGGTGCTCGCCTGACGCTATATAAATCAAGGCTTTGCGTTAATTGAACATTTAATAAAGAATTGTACCGAACCGTAATCCTATTAACCGGAACTCCGGGAGCAAAACGAATCGTTGCTACCTGATTCGCTTGTAATAAAGCCAATACGTCAAGATTTAATAATGAGTTCAGATTGACAGTCTGTACAGTATTTGGCCCGTTTGATGCTACAACCTGAATATTATTGGCAACTCCTACAGCCAACAAAGCCGGATCAACACGCAATCTTATAAAAAATTGATCGGTGGTTTGCGAAAGGCCGTCAAAATAAACAGTCTGCTCAATGGAAGCCGCTACTCCAAGGATTCCAAGACTTAGCCTCGAGAAATTATTTTGATTCGCATCAATTACGAAATGAGGATTCGTTACGCCGGCATTACCCAGATTCAACAAATCAAGGTTTAATCCGTTTCCATCAAAAGAAGTATAAGATGCGCTTCCGCATACATCAGGCGTACCGATATAAAATGCTTCATAGACATCGAGCCGTTTTGTATTGTTCAAACCTATTAAAGAGCCAAGCCGGTTAGTAATCCTAATCCGGTTATAGGCCTGCGACGGGGTAATGGCAATAAAATAATCATTATTGGCATTTATGACAATCCTCAGGCGCGATGTAGAAAAATCGCTTATCGTTTGGCTATTTCCCTGAAGCACTACGTTAGTACCTTGTTTTGCCTGCACCGTAAATTCCTGATTACCTATTAGTACACTTCCTAAGACATTTGAAAGTAGTCCGCCCAAATTCCCGCCCAATAAAGCCGGGAGCAGGTTATCATCAGTTTGGATTTTGACAAAAGAAGTAGTGTTTGCAGGTAACTCCGTTGGAAACTGTAGTTCGAGATAACCGTTGTAATCACCGATTCCCAAAGCGATTCCAGAACTCGCACGGATTCGTGCGCGTGTCGATAAATTTCCATCGATTGAATTTCCGGAGAAATCCACATGATCCTGGCCTGAAATGGCCGTAGCGTAAACAGGAATTGACTGAGCATGAATGTTCTGCAATGACAAAAACAGTCCAATTGTAAAAAAATAACGCACAGTAGTCCTTCTTAGAAAAGTAGTAAAGATTTCCATAAGCTTAGGTTTAATGAATTGTTAAATTAATTTCCTTATGTTATGTTTTGCTTTGCTTTTTTTGGTTTCTAAATACTTCTTAAGAGTTTATTTAAATTTATTATCAGAATTAATGAATTAAATTTGTTTTAATTCATTAATATTTTAGTTTTGTATTAAAGAAGAGACAAACTGATTGCAATAGAACCTACCCCAATTCTATTTCTAGCCATACCTAATAATACTCGCCAAAGTTGGAAACATTTTCCAAATACTTGCCGGATTGAGGTTGTATTCTAATTCCATTTAAGCGCAGATTGTTAATAATCTACGATTTTCTTAATGTTATAAGTAAATATACAACTCATTTTGAGATTATGCAAGAAAAAAACACACTAAATGCGACTTTTATTATAAAAAAGCTAAAACATATCCTAAAATTCAAGACAGACCTTCAGTTAGCTAAGTTCTTAAATGTACAGCCAAACACCATTTCTACCTGGAAAAAAAGAGATTCTGTAGACTACAACTCAATAATCTCTATATGCGATTTGTATGAAATCGACCTGAATGAGGTCTTTTTTACGGCCAAGCGCGCATCTAAACAAGAATTTTCGAGCAATAGTGACACTCCTTTGATTTGCAGGGAAGTCCAATTTCAATATTGCACGAATAAGGAAAGCCTGATGGAAAGCCTGCCAAAGTATAATTTTCCATTTATAAAAGGTAACGAAACGAGGGCTTTTCAAGTATTAAGCTCTAATATGTCGCCTGTGATAGAAGAAAACACATTCGCTGTTTGCGAATTTGTCGCGACAAGTGAAGTGCAGGACAACTCATTGGTTGTGGTAATCAGCCCCGTAAAAGGGCTTTATATCAATAGAATAGCAAGAAATCCGGATAAGCCCGATACTTTTATTTTAAGCAGCGAAAATTCATTCTTTAACAATATAACACTAAGCGCCGAAGACATCAGCGAAATTTGGTATATAAAAGCTGCATTATCCTACAATTTACAAGATAAGCGCTTAAAAGGCAGCGATACACATAAAGTGATTAAAACCGTTTAACTAAGAATCGGTAACCGTTTTTATTTGCTTATAAAACTGCCCATCGCTCAAAAATGCACCTTGTTGTATCAATTCAAAAATCGAAATGTTTCGTTCGGACGTAAATTGCTTTTTCCCGATTTGCATTTCAATGTTATCAGTAAACATATTATTGCTAAGCCATTGCAAGCCTTCTTTTGTAAGGAAATCTCTTTCCTGCTGATTTGATTTCAGTACGATTGATTCGATATGCGTTTCAAAGCATTCAAAAAGAAAAATATGTGTTTTGGAAAAATGCTCCAGGAACTGCGCTCTTGACAAAACACCTTCCCAGATCAGATCAGAAAAAACGTCGAGCTCCTGCTCGGCAACTTCGGGTTTTTCTTGTTTGATAGATTGCGTTGCAAGGAAATTAACAAATTCCGGGTGAAGTTCTTCGAATTGTTCTTTTGTGAGGCGGGCGTATTTCATTTTGGGTGTTGGGTTTTAGGTGTTGGGTTTTGCAGAGTGCTTAGCCCGGATGGAAGCGGCATCCTTTTTATTGACGAGGCACGAGGAATAAAAAGATATAGCGGACAGCCGGATTAGCTTCTAAAAAAAAAAATCCCGACTTTCATCGGGATTTATATTGAAGGCTGGGAATATTATTTCTCAGCAACGATTTCGTAAGGAAGATCAACCACTACGTCTCTGTGCAAACGGATGCTGGCAGAATATTTACCAGTACGTTTTACAACACCGCTGGTGATGAATTTTCTGTCGATTTCCTGTCCTTGCGCAGCCAAAGCTTCAGCAAGGTCAATGTTTGTAATCGAACCGAAAAGTTTCTCTCCGCCTGCTTTTGCAGTAAGTTTAATTTCAAGTCCTTTTAAAGTTTCAGCCAATGCTTTAGCATCGTTGATCACTTTAGCTTCTTTGTGCGCTCTTTGCTTTAGGTTTTCAGCCAATATTTTTTTAGCTGAAGGCGTTGCCAATGTAGCAAATCCTTGTGGGATTAAGAAGTTGCGTCCGTATCCAGCTTTTACTGTAACTACGTCATCTTTGAATCCTACGTTTTGAACGTCTTGTTTTAAGATCAATTCCATGTTGTTGTCCTTATTATAGAAGTTAGGTTCTGTTTTGCAGAAACCAACAACTGTGTTTAATTAATTATTTTAACAAATCTGCCACATATGGCATTAAAGCTAAGTGACGTGCTCTTTTTACGGCAACTGACACTTTTCTTTGAAATTTCAATGAAGTTCCGGTTAAACGGCGTGGAAGGATTTTCCCTTGCTCGTTAACGAACTTCAAAAGGAAATCTGCATCTTTATAATCGATGTATTTGATTCCTGATTTTTTGAAACGGCAATACTTTTTAGTTTTGTTTGTTTCAATGTTTAAAGGCGTAAGATATCTGATATCCCCGTCTTTTTTTCCTTTAGCTGATTGTTCTATTGTAGACATAATTACGCTTTAGTTTTAAGTTTTTCTCTTCTTCTTTCCGCCCAGGAGATCGCGTGCTTATCCAAACTTACGGTAAGGAAACGCATAATTCTTTCGTCACGTCTGAATTCAGTTTCGAAAGCCAATAAAACTTCGCCTGATACTTTGAATTCGAACAAATGGTAAAAACCACTTTTTTTGTTTTGGATTTCATAAGCCATTTTCTTTAGGCCCCAATCCTCTTTAGATACCATCTCTGCTCCTTTACTCGTAAGAAAATCTTCGAACTTGCTTACTGTTTCCTTTACCTGTACTTCAGATAAAACGGGATTCAAGAT
>CAZSDN010000022.1:0-16918 GCA_964605595.1 uncultured Flavobacterium sp.
TCCGGGATTTTTTTATTTCAAGCTTGACAAACTCTGTTCAATTGTAGCAATTTTACCAAGCGCATCGGCTTCTTTTTTGCGTTCCATTTCAAGGACTTTTTCAGGTGCTCCGTTTACAAATTTCTCATTCGATAATTTAGCCTGCACCGACTTCAGGAATCCTTTGGTATAATTTAGTTCTTCCGTCAGTTTTGCAATTTCTTCCTCAATATTGATATTTCCGGTAACGGGAATAAAAAACTCATTCGATTTTACACGGAAAGAAAGTGCTCCATCTACTTTATTGGAAACATATTCCAATGCAGAAATGTTTCCTAATTTGCTTATGATGCTGTCAAAGTAAACTGACGTTTTTTCGTTGTTTATTGCTTTCAATTCGATCGCGTCTTTAAATGCAATATTTTTCTCCTTACGGATTGCACGGATTCCGGAAATTACTTCGGAAGCTGTTTCAAAATCAGCGATCAGTTTTGCATCAAATGATTTTGATTCGGGCCATGCTGAAATAATCAACGCATCTTCAGGTTGTCTTTCTGCAATATGTTGCCAGATTTCTTCCGTTAGGAAAGGCATGAACGGATGCAGTAATTTCAGGTTATTCTCAAGCATTTCAATTGCTTTATCGAAAGTTGCCTTATCGATTGGCTGTTGATAAGCCGGTTTAATCATTTCCAAAAACCAGGAACAGAAATCATCCCAAACCAGTTTATAAATCGCCATCAAAGCATCTGAAATCCGGTATTTTTCAAAATGATCTTCAATTTCTATTAATGTTTGCTGCAATTTTGCTTCATACCATTCAACCGCAACTTTAGATGATTCAGGTTGCGGGATCGAATCTGAAACTTCCCAGCCTTTGATCAAACGGAAAGCATTCCATATTTTATTTGAAAACGCTTTCCCCTGGTTACAAAGTTCTTCGTCAAATAAAATATCATTTCCTGCCGAAGCGCTCAAAAGCAATCCGACGCGAACACCATCAGCACTGAATTTTTCAATCAGATCAAGTGGATCCGGTGAATTTCCTAATGATTTAGACATTTTACGCCTTTGGCTATCACGAACCAATCCGGTAAGGTATACATTCGTAAATGGCTTTTCACCGGTGTATTCATAACCTGCGATAATCATTCTTGCAACCCAGAAAAACAAGATATCCGGGCCGGTTACCAGATCGTTTGTCGGATAATAATATTTAAAATCCTCAGCTTCGGGATCCATAATCCCGCCAAAAACGGCCATCGGCCATAACCATGACGAAAACCATGTATCCAACGCATCGGCGTCTTGGCGAAGCGTTTCGGCAGTAATTGCAGGATTTTTTGCTTTCGCCAGTTCCAGAGCTTCTTCTTTGGTTTCAGCCACTACGAAATCTTCTTTTCCGTCGCCATAATAAAATGCCGGGATTTGTTGTCCCCACCAGAGCTGGCGCGAGATGTTCCAGTCACGGATATTTTCAAGCCAATGACGGTACGTATTTTCAAATTTCTTTGGATATAATTTAATTTCGTCTGATTCCAACACAGATTTGATTGCGGGCTTTACCAATTCTTCCATTTTCAGGAACCATTGATCGGATAAGCGCGGTTCGATTACTGCTTTAGTTCTTTCGGAAGTCCCGACTTTATTTGTATGGATTTCGGTTTTCGCCAAAGCGCCGTTTTGCTCCAGTTCCTTTTCGATTTCCCGGCGAACCACGAAACGATCTTTACCTTGATAATGCAATCCAAAAGAATTCAAAGATGCATCTTCATTAAAAATATCGATGATTTCGAGATTGTGCTTATCGCCAAGTGTTTTATCGTTAACATCGTGCGCCGGAGTTACTTTCAGGCATCCGGTTCCGAATTCCATATCTACATAGTCGTCTTCGATAATTGGAATTATACGGTTACAGATGGGAACGATTGCTTTTTTACCTTTCAGATGCGAAAAACGCTCGTCATTCGGATTGATGCAAATTGCCGTATCTCCGAAAATCGTTTCCGGGCGCGTTGTTGCAATCGTAAGGAAATCTTCGCTTCCTTCAATTTTATATTTGAGGAAATACAATTTTCCTTGCTGCTCTTCATAATTTACCTCTTCGTCAGAAAGCGTGGTTTTTGCTTCAGGATCCCAGTTCACCATGCGGTAGCCGCGATAGATTAAGCCTTTATTATATAAATCGACAAACGAACGGATTACAGAGGCAGACATATCCGGATCCATTGTAAATTTTGTGCGTTCCCAATCGCATGAGGCGCCAAGTTTTTTTAGCTGATCGAGAATAACTCCGCCATATTTGTCTGTCCATTCCCAGGCATGCTTGAGGAAATCTTCGCGTGATAAATCGCTTTTATTGATTCCTTCTGCTTTGAGTTTGGCAACAACTTTTGCTTCGGTTGCAATTGACGCATGATCCGTTCCAGGAACCCAGCAGGCGTTAAAACCTTTAAGGCGCGCACGGCGGATCAAAACATCCTGAATTGTATTGTTAAGCATGTGTCCCATGTGTAAAACTCCGGTGACGTTTGGTGGCGGAATCACAATGGTATAAGGCGTGCGATGATCGGGTTCTGAATGGAAATAGTTATTTTTCATCCAGTAAGCGTACCATTTTTCTTCAATGGCTTTGGCGTCGAATTGAGCGGGAATTGTCATCTTGTTTATCTTGATTTTAGCAATGGCGTTTCGGTTTTAGCGGATTCTAGCCCTGATGGAAGCGGCATCCTTTTTGTTTTGAAAATGCCCTTCGACTGCGCTCAGGATGACAAACAAAAAGATACAGCGGACAGCAGGAAATTGCTCCTAAACAACAAACCCCAATATTGGTCTGGTTTTTGTAACCTGTGCAAAAGTAAAGAATTCGTGCAGGATAAAAAATTAAGAGATAATAATTTGCACATTGATTAAAAGAATTTAAATTTACAAACCCAATAATTTTTTTGAAATGAGAAAAATACTACTTTTTGCAGCCATTATCATTACAAGTGTTTCAGGATTTGCGCAAAGCGGACCGAAAATTGAGTTTATGGCGAAGGATAATACCATTGATTATGGTACTGTTACTAAAGAAACCGACAGTGGCTTGAGGACTTTTGAGTTTAAAAATACCGGAAACGAGCCATTAATTATCAACGATGTAAAATCGACTTGCGGATGTACGGTTCCATCAAAACCTACTGAACCGATTTTACCGGGAAAAACAGGAAAAATTGATATCAAATATAACATGAATCCGGGCGCAATCCGTAAAACGATTACCGTTACAACGAATGCCGTAAATGTTGAAGGCGGAATTGTAGCGCTGAAAATAAAGGGCGAAGTGATTGTAAAGAAAGAAGAAAATGTTCTTGAAAAGAAAAAATCGATGCTTGAGAAAAGCTAAGATTTGAGATATAAAATTTGAAACCGCCTGAAATGGGCGGTTTTTTTATGCTCAATTTTCGACGATAAGAATTTCGACGCGGCGGTTTTCGTCTTCTTCCTCGCTGGTTTTTTCGGGGATTGGATGGATTGGTTTTGTGATTCCGAAACCTTTTGAAGAAAGCCGGTTTTTTGCGATTTTGTTTCGTATCAGGAAAACTTCGACTGCTCTTGCGCGCGCGGTTGAAATTCCGTTAATATCGCGCTCCAGCTGGCAGCAAATGTGGCCTTGGATTTCAATTTTCAGTTTTGGGTTGTCGCGCATGATGCAATACAACTCTTCTAATATTGGTTTTGATTTAGGTACGATTTTATCTGAGTTATTGAAAAAGTTGATGTTTTGAAGTTTTATTAAATCGCCTGGTTTTGCGTTTTTGATTTGCTCGGAAAGGATTTCAACATTTTTTTTTGGCTCAGGCTTTTTAGTTTCTTCATAAAAAACTGCCACTTTCCTGTTTTCAGCCTGGATCCTGGATTGTTTGAAATCTTCTCCAAAAGCATTTAATTCTACATCGGGGCTAATATTTACCTTATTGCTTTTTAAAACCGACAGGACAGAATTGATCCTTCTTTCGGCGAGTTTTTTATTGTACGCATTTGCATCTACACTGTCGCAATAGCCAAAAACTTTGAGGATTTTTGCTTCTTTATTGGCTTCGATCCAGTTTTGAAGATGGATTTTCGATTCGGCATTTGGAAAATCCTTATTAAAATCAAAAAATAGTTCAAACTTGTTTTGCGCCGAAAGCGAAAAGGAAAATAAAAGCGTTACTATGAAAATATGAAGTTTCATTTTACTGGTTTTCGATAATTTCTATTTCTACACGGCGGTTAGCGGCGGCTTCGGTTTCGCTTTTTTCAGGAATTGAAAAAAGCGGGTCTGAAACGCCAAATCCTTTGTAGGACAAGCGGCTTTTATCAATTTCATAATTTGTCAGGAAACTGTAAATTGCTTTGGCACGCTGCGTTGACAAATCCTGTTTGTCATTTTTCATACAGCATAAATGTCCGTTGATCTGGATTTTGAGTTTGGGATTATTTCGTAAAACAACGAGAAGTTCGAACATCTTTGGAAGCGATTCCTGCTCAACAATAAAAGTATTTATTTTGAAATTCAGGTTTTGGAGCTTGAGCTTCTCACCTACTTTTGCCAAATGGATTTTTTTCATAAAAACCGTATCAAGCTGTAAATTCGTTTTGGTTCCGTTTGGATTTGAGAACAAAATACTTGCCGGATATTTTACAGGTTGTGGCTTCGGCTTTTCGGCAGGGATTTCCTTTTTGATCCCGAGGATTTCGTCTTCTCTCGGCAAGTCTTTTTCAGGAATAAAATAAATGGTGGCTTTGCGGTTTTCGGCTTTATTATTTGAAAGATTATGGTTTTCACCAAAGCTTCTTGATTTGAAATCTTCACGAATTTTCACTTTCTCCTTAACAATATTGAAGATAAAATCAACGCGTTTTTTTGCCAGCGTATCGTTATAGCCGCTTGTTCCGTCTTCATCGGTATAGCCGTTTATCGCAACAATTTTAGAGGTGCCGTTTTCAGAAATCCACTGGTTTAACCTTTGCTTTTCTTTCGCAATCGGTTCAAATTTATTGCTGTCGAAATAAACCGAAAATTGTTCCTGTGCGGAAATCCCCGAAAAATACAGCAAAATAATATAAAAGAATATTTTTTTCATGATTTGAAGTTCCTACGAAGTTACAATTAAAAACAAAAAAACCTGCTTAAAATTATAAGCAGGCTTTGATTTGTGTGAAATTTCGGATTATCTCGTAAATAACAATTCACGGTATTTTGTCAATGTCCAGGTTTCATCATCGACCAAAAGTTCGAGTTTATCGCAATGTTCCCGAATGATTTCGAAATAAGGTTTAACCTTATCACAGTAAGCTTCGGCCATTTTTTGGGCATCTGTTAAAGCATTCGCGCTTTTGCGTGTTTCGATCATTTCTTCAACATTGGTATTGATTCCTTCAATGTGTTCTGAAATTTCCTTGATAAGGACGATTTGCTCTTTACCAATTTTTTTGAATTCATCACCGAAAATTTCTTTCAATCCTTTAACATTTTCAATTAATGTATTTTGGTAGCGAATTGCGGTTGGAATTACGTGGTTTCGGGCGATATCACCAAGAACTCTTCCTTCAATCTGGATTTTCTTGGTGTATTCTTCCAACTCAATTTCGTAGCGCGCTTCAACTTCAACGTGGTTCATTACATTCAATTCTTTGAATAAATCAAGAGCCGCTTTGGAAACTTTTGCTTTTAGTGCTTGCGGAGTCGTTTTGAAATTGCTCAAGCCTCTTTTCTTTGCTTCTTTTTCCCAAGCTTCGCTATAACCATCGCCTTCGAAAAGGATATTTTTTGAAGTTTTGATGTATTCGCGAAGTACGTTGAAAATCGCTTCGTCCTTCTTTAAATCTTTGGTTTCTATAAGAACATCGACTTCTTTTTTGAAATCGATCAGTTGTTTTGCAACAATCGCGTTAAGCGTTGTCATTGCATTTGCACAGTTTGCAGTTGAGCCAACAGCGCGGAATTCGAATTTGTTTCCTGTAAATGCAAATGGAGAAGTTCGGTTTCTATCGGTATTATCAAGCAATACATCCGGAATTTTCCCCACTACGTTTAACTTCAGGTCTGTTTTTTCTTCAGGAGAAAGTTTCCCAGTCGAAACGCCTTCCAATTCGGCCAGAACTTTTGTCAATTGCTGTCCGATGAAAACAGAAATAATTGCCGGCGGCGCTTCGTTAGCTCCTAAACGATGGTCATTGCTTGCCGTTGCAATCGCAGCTCTCAATAATGATTCATAATTATTAACCGCTTTTATCGTATTGATAAAAAACGTTAAAAACTGCAGATTGCTCATTGGAGTTTTTCCAGGGCTTAATAAATTCACTCCGGTATCTGTTGCCAATGACCAGTTGTTGTGCTTTCCTGACCCGTTAACGCCTTTAAATGGTTTTTCGTGGAAAAGAACCTTAAAGTCGTGGCGCTCGCCAACTTTCTGCATTACGTCCATCAATAATGAGTTATGATCAACAGCTAGATTGGTTTCCTCAAAAATCGGCGCAAGCTCAAACTGATTTGGCGCAACTTCGTTATGGCGTGTTTTCACCGGGATTCCGAGATACATGCACTCTTGTTCCAAATCCCTCATATAGGATAGGACGCGGCTTGGAATTGAACCAAAATAATGATCGTCCAATTGTTGACCTTTTGCTGATGTGTGCCCAAGAAGCGTTCTGCCGGTCATTAAAATATCAGGTCTTGAATTTGCCAGAGCTGTATCAATAAGGAAATATTCCTGTTCCCATCCTAAAGTAGCCGTGACTTTTTTTACATTTTTATCAAAATACCTGCAAACGTCAGACGCAGCTTCATCAATTGCATTTAATGCTCTTAATAAAGGAGTTTTATAATCTAACGCTTCACCGGTATAAGAAATAAAAACAGTCGGGATACATAATGTAGTTCCGAAAATGAAAGCCGGTGACGTCGGATCCCAGGCAGTATAACCACGTGCTTCAAAAGTATTCCGGATTCCGCCATTTGGGAAACTTGACGCATCCGGTTCTTGCTGAACCAATTGTCCGCCACCGAATTTTTCTAAAGGGTCGCCTCCGTCATGAGAAGTTTCAAAAAAAGCATCATGTTTTTCGGCAGTTGTTCCCGTTAACGGCTGAAACCAATGCGTATAATGTGTCACATCTTTAGTGAGCGACCATTCTTTCATACCCATTGCGATATAATCGGCTAATTTCCTGTCAATTTTTGTTCCGTGCTGAATTGCATCTTTAACGGCTTTGTAAGCATCCGGCGTGAGGAATTGCTTCATTGCTTTATCATTAAAAACATTAGAAGCAAAAATGGTTGATTTTTTATCGGTTTCATCAAATTTTACCGGTTTACGAGTAGACGCTACTTTTAAAGCTTGAAAACGTAATGTTGACATAAAATAATTTATTTTGTTAGTTACCCCTTTTAAAACTTATGCAAATATATTGTTTTTTTAATAAATTAAAATTTATACCCCAAAAATTAATGGGTATAAAAAAAATAGTATTCAATAGTATTATTTGCATCTTAAAAAAATACTCTCTTTAGGATTCTTATAACTGGACGATATTTTCATTTTCATAACCATAAGTTAAATACGTTAAATATTTAATAAGCCAATTGCCGTTTGGATTTGAAATGAATAATTTTAAGAATCACATCAATAATTTAATTCTAATTATGAATAAAAAACAAATTATAGGACTTGCAGCGGGAGTTGTTGTCCTAACAGCAGTTGGAGTACTTTTAAGCAGAAGAAAAAAAAGCCTTAAAGACAGGGTTTCAGATGAAGCCGAAAATTTAAAAGATACCTATAGGCACAAATTAAGCAGCCTTCAGAGAAAAGCAAAAAAAGAATTTGCTGATGTTTTAAGCCATGGCGAAGATGTAACCGAAAAAGTCAACGACCTTGTCAAAAAAGTAAGTACAGGACTTGCATAATCTTATTGGAACTAAACGGCCTTGTGCCGTTTTTTTGTTTTGTGTAATTGTATAATTTTTGAAAAGCATTTTATAAGTTTTAATTTGAATTTATAAATAGTTTTACAAAAGAAGTCAGATTAAATTATGGTAAAAGTCAAAAAACACGGAATAGTCTTAAGCAAAAGAGCAATGGACTTTGAAATTGAAGGCGTATTAAATCCTGCAGTCATTTATGAAGACGGAGAAATCCATATGTTTTACAGAGCCGTTGCTAAAGGAAACCGATCAACTATTGGTTATTGCAGATTTATTGATCCCCTGACTGTGGCTGAACGTTACGATTATCCTGTTTTTGTGGCGGAATTCGATTATGAAGCCCATGGAGTAGAAGATCCGAGAATTGTAAAAATTGATGATTTATACTATTTGTCCTATTGTGCTTATGATGGCATAAATGCTTTGGGAGCAGTCGCAATTTCGAAAGACCGGAAAATCTTCCATAAACAAGGCATCGTTGTCCCAAGGGTTGAAGGCGACCAGTTTCGGGAATGGCTTCATTGCAGCGAAGACATCAATGTAAAATATTTCCGCATGAATATGGGAAACAATCTGATTTGGGATAAGAACGTAATTTTTTTCCCCAGAAGGCTGAACGGAAAATTATATTTCCTGCACCGCATCAAACCCGGAATTCAGATTGCAAGCATTGACGAACTAAAAGATTTAACCGAAGAATTTTGGCAGGACTATTTATCAAATCTCGAAGATTACATTGTTCTTGATCCCAAACATGCGCATGAGCTGAGTTACATTGGCAACGGATGCCCGCCAATTGAAACAGAACGCGGATGGCTTGTAATTTATCACGGGGTTCATGATGCAATAAGCGGATATTGTTACACCGCCTGCGCGGCGCTTTTGGATTTGAAAGATCCGTCAAAAGAAATTGCCCGTTTGCCGTATGCGCTTTTTGAGCCTGAAGAAGAATGGGAACTTAAAGGCTACATTAATAATGTTTGTTTTCCTACTGGAACCGTAATCATTGATGACACTTTATACATCTATTATGGAGCGGCCGATGAAAGGATCGGGTGCGCTTCTGTAAGCTTATCAGAATTACTTCAGGAATTAGACAACAATAAAATAGAAACCGAAACCTAATAAATAATTTGCCCCGTGGAAAAGAATAACCTAATAATAAACGGAAAGATTAACTTCTCCTCTTTTGCTCCAAAAGATTTCTTTTCGGAAAAAAAAGAAAGTGCCGAAAAAAACGCATTGGCTGAAATCTTGTTCATTACTTCTTATCCGCCGAGGGAATGTGGAATTGCGACTTATTCTTATGACCTTATCAAAGCGCTTAAAAATCAGTTCGTATATTCTTTTTCAATTGAAGTCTGCGCATTGGAAAACAAAAATGAAAAACATTCCTATACCGAGAATGTAAAATATATCCTCGACACTTCCGAACCGGAATCATATACAGACCTGGCATTAAGAATTAATAACGATGATAATATTAAGATTGTGCTTCTTCAACATGAGTTTGGTTTTTTTGCTGACAGCATTGCGAATTTTAATGATTTCATTTCGCGTATCAATAAACCTATCGTTATCGTTTTCCACACTGTTTTGCCCAGACCTGATGAAGTTTTTAAACAAAACGTGCAATTCTTGCTCGACAATGTTGAAGGGATTATTGTCATGACTAACGGTGCCTCTGAAATTTTGCAACGGGATTATATCGTGGATAAATCCAAAATTGCAGTAATTCCACACGGAACACATTTGGTTCCGCATTTGGACAAAAAAAGCCTCAAAAAGAAATACGGATTAGAAAACCGGAAAATTCTTTCAACATTCGGGTTACTGAGTTCCGGTAAAAACATTGAAACCACTTTAGACGCACTTCCCAACATTATCAAAACAACTCCTGAGATTTTGTTTCTGATTATAGGAAAAACCCATCCGACTGTGGTTTTAAATGAAGGTGAAAAGTACCGCAAATCGCTCGAACAAAAAATAACAGATCTCAATTTGCAACATCATGTGAAGTTTATCAATAAATATTTGCCTTTGGATGAACTTTTAGAGTATTTACAACTTACTGATATTTATGTTTTTACATCAAATGATCCAAACCAGGCGGTTAGCGGAACATTTGCTTATGCGCTGAGTTGTGGCTGCCCGGTCGTTTCAACCCCGATTCCTCATGCCCGGGAAGTGCTTTCAGGCAATGCCGGAATTCTTTTCGACTTTGGGAATTCATTGCAATTGTCAGAAGCCGTTAACAAGCTTTTATTTGATGTACAGCTTAGGCAGGACATTATTTTGAACGGGCTTCATAAGATAACCGGAACAGCTTGGGAAAATTCTGCTGTTGCCCATGCCAAGTTTCTGAAAAAGATTTCCAAAGACGAAATAGCCCTTCATTACAGAAATCCTGAGATTAATCTGGATCACATCAAAAAAATGACAACCGATTTCGGGATTCTGCAATTTTCAAAAATAAATACGCCTGATATCAATTCCGGTTACACACTCGACGACAATGCCCGTGCGCTCATTGCTTTTTGCCAGCATTATAAAATGACTCAGGATCAATCAGATCTGAAATACATCCAGATTTATCTTGATTTTGTTTCTTATTGCGAACGCGGCGACGAATTGTTTATGAACTATGTCGATTTCAATAATAATTTTACTTCCCAAAATGGCGAAGTCAATCTTCAGGATTCTACCGGGCGGGCTATTTGGGCTTTGGGCTATGTAGTTTCATTAGCTTATATCTTGCCCGATGAAATCGTTGAAAAAGCTGAAGAAATCATCGACCGGTCGTTCAGGAATATGGAAAAAATCCATTCGCCCCGGGCAATGGCCTTTATTATCAAAGGATTATATTATTACAATCGTTCGATAGAAAGCCGTCAAATCCTGCGAATCACTGAAACCCTTGCCAACAGGCTTGTTCAGATGTACAAACACGAATCGTCTGAAGGCTGGAAATGGTTTGAAAGTTATCTTACTTATGCCAATAGCGTTCTTCCAGAATCGCTTTTGTGCGCGCATAGCATTACCGGAAATGAAGAATATAAAAAAATCGCTAAGGAATCACTGGATTTCCTTCTTTCAAAAACATTTACAAATGATTCGATAAAAGTAATTTGCAACAAAACCTGGTTTCATAAAAATGAAGAGTGCGGAAATTTTGGTGAGCAACCCATTGATGTTGCCTATACCATAATTGCGCTTCGGAAGTTTCACGATGTTTTTAAAGAAGGTAGGTATCTCGAAAAAATGGAAACCGCATTCAATTGGTTTTTAGGCAATAACCATTTAGAGCAGATTATATACAATCCGTGTACGGGAGGATGCTTTGATGGCTTGGAAGAGACAAATGTAAACCTGAACCAAGGCGCAGAATCAACGGTAAGCTATTTGATGGCACGGCTTATGAGTTATAAATATTTCGGAAACGAAACAAATAATTACAGCCGGAAAAGAAAGAAAACTTTTGCATTGGAGCAATAACGATACCTCTTTTTTGATTCCGATCTGCATTGTGAATTTTATAAATCATAATGCAGATTTTTTTATTTGGAATCTCTAAAGAAATATGTTTACCTTTATCCGATTCAAGTTATATTTATGATCGTCTGGATACTTTTTCTTACTGCAATTTTGATTTTTCTGGCACTCGATTTAGGAGTTTTCAATCGAAACCCTCACGTAATCAGCTCTAAAGAAGCTGGAATCTGGACTGCAATCTGGGTAACACTTTCGTTTTCTTTTTCAGGAATTATTTACTGGGTTTATGATGTAGGATTTATTGAAAACCCCGATAATCTTACTCCAGGAGGCGCAATAATAAAATATATTACGGGATACTTGATAGAACTATCGCTTAGTGTTGATAATATTTTTATCATCGCTGTGATTTTTGCCTCATTCAAGATTCCTAGAAAATACCAACACCGCGTACTTTTTTGGGGAATTTTAGGTGCCATTTTTTTCCGGGCCGTCATGATTCTTTTCGGGGTAATCCTCATTAATAAGTTTAGCTGGATGACTTATATTTTTGGGGCATTCCTGATTTTTACAGCCATAAAAATGATGTTTACCAAAGATGAAAATGAATTTCAGCCAAAAAAATCATTGATTTACAGAGGGTTAAAAAAGATAATGCCGGTTACTCATGAAATCAACAGCGAGCACTTTTTTGTAAAACTAAATGGAAAGAACGCTGCAACACCTTTATTTGTAGCATTGATAGTGATTGAGGCAATGGATGTTTTATTTGCACTTGACAGTGTTCCCGCAATCCTGGCTATTACATCAGATCCGTTTTTAGTGTTCAGCTCAAACATTTTTGCTATCCTTGGGTTACGTTCAATGTATTTCTTTTTGGCAAACATGCTCGAAAAGTTCAGCTATTTAGAGTACAGCCTTATCGCAATATTGACTTTTGTCGGAATTAAAATGCTGCTCGTTCATTATTTCAAATTCCCTGAATGGATTTCGTTAGGATTTATAGCACTTTCCTTAACGCTTGGTATTGTAGTTTCTCTTCAGAAAGATTCAAAAAAAAAGAGGCCTGACGACCTCTTATAATTTGAATTGATTGATTTATTATTTTAAAACTGTGATTTTTGAATCATCAATGTTGTAAGCTTTGATTACCGCATTGTAATCTTCATAATCGATTACTGATCCGCCTCTGTTTGACAAATAACCCGGAACAATTACAATCCTGAATGTTTGATTGGTAATAAATCCTGGTGTTGTAGCAAGATTATAAGTTCCGCCTGCATAAATCGTAAAATCCTGTCTGCTGAAATCATAATCATAATCCAATTCACCTTCAGGAAGAAATAAAGTCCGTGGGATCAATTGCCAAATTGGAGTGCTTGAATTAATAATCCCTGACATTCTGTAAATCAAAATATTATCTGAATTATAAATCTGCGGATTCAGGGTTCGATAAATAACATATTCATTATTATCTAATATAAAATTCACATTCCGAAGCTCAAAAACTTCGCTTTCAGGGCCTGGTGAACCTTGTGGCCCGCGATCACCTTCGCAACTTGTAAAAATTCCCGCGGCGACTACTGCTAAAAGTAAAACTATTTTTTTCATATTCTTATAATTTGGTTTTATAAAAGTATTCCAAAAACCAAACCAAATAATCCTTTTTAAGACAATTTTAATGAAAAAAAATTAGAGTATTTTTGTAAACTTTACGCTATAAAATTGCATACCATGGGAAGAAACAACGGAAAAAACATCAAAAAGCACAATGATAAACTGCATAAAGAACAATCCAAGATAAAACAGGCAAAATTATTGCGAAAAGAAAAACTTACTGAAATAATCCGTAAATTCAACGTTAGTAAAAATCAGGGAGAAAAATAACATGGAAAACAAATACAACATACTCAAAAAAGACATCCAGGAGATTATTGACCTCATGGCAGAAAATAACGATACCGAAGCCAACAATAAATTAATAATTGCAAGCGAGCTTTTGGACGAAATCCTTGATCATTCTGATGACGATGGCGATTTAATCGAAATCAGCAAATTCCAAGTGCTCATAAACCAATTGCAGCAAAAAATCATATCTAGGAAAAAATAATCATTTTACCATACTTCCATTTTCCTTAAAAATTTTAGAGAAGAAAACAACGTGATATGCAACGGCATTATCCCAATATTCCCAGGTATGAGCTCCCGGGCGCTCGGTATAATCATGCGGTACTTTTGCATAAACCAGACGCCGGTGAAATTCACGATTGGATTCGATCAGAAAATCATCCACACCAACATCAACAATTAGCGGCAGCTTATTTTTTTTGATTCTGTCAACCATGTTCAATACAGCGTGCGAAGACAATTCCTGGTCAGATGGCGGCGTAGTTCCGTATACGCTTTCAAGTAATTTATTGATCCGTTCAGCCGATTCGGGGTTCCGCATTCCGCCAATATCAACAGCTCCGCTCATGCTGCCTGCGGCACAAAATAAATCCGGATGCTTTGCCGAAAGATACAAAGCTCCGTGCCCGCCCATTGAAAGTCCTGTAATTACTCGCCCATTTCTATTTGCAACCGTCCGATATGTCTGGTCTATTTTCTGGACTACTTCTTTGGTAATATGTGTTTCAAACTGGCTGCTTTTCAAAACCGGGCTATCGAGATAAAAGCTGAAAGTTTCGCCTTCAGGCATTACAATAATCAAATTGGACTGATCAGCCAAACGATGCAGAACCATCTTATTGGGCGTGTTCTTGAGCCAATCCCTAAAATGACCGTAAGCACCATGCAATAAATACATCACCGGATAATTGGCTTTGCTTTTTGCATATGAATCAGGAAGCAAAACAGCTGCCTTATATGTTTTATTCATAGCGGCACTTGAAATTTCAAGCGTATCGACTTTTGCCGCAAACGAAAATTTTCCGATAAGCAGCACTAAAAACAGACTTAATCTTCGCATATCAAAATAGTTATAATTGTAAATATATCGATTTAACTTTAGAAATAAATCTTAATGAGATGTAAAATCATTCCTGCTTTTTTAAACCGTTACGCTGATAAAGAAGGACGATAAATTTCAAACACTTATAATCCTTTCCAGAATCCAATTGGTGTGCGCCGCAGATTTACCTGTTGACGGATGCTGCAAATTCCCATTTAAGTGTTCCGACATATTTTGCACATGATGCAACTGAACATTCTCAGGGTTTTCAATAAATAAAGAAGTTTTACCGGTTTCGGTTATTAATTCAATCTCTTTTTCGTCAAAAACTGAAAACAGGATTTTACCCTTATTACCATAAATCTCGACGACATCTTCACGGGTTGCACAACCAAAATTCCAGTTCCCGCTTCCGGTTATTCCTGATTCATGCCTCCAGCAGGCAGCAATAGCATCTCTGGATTCATATAATTTCTGTTGGTTCCAACTGACTCCATATACCTCATTTATTTCACCAAAGAAAAAAGTAAAAAGATCCATGCCGTGGCTGGCAAGATCTTCAAAATATCCGCCAAGCGCTATTTTAGGATCGGTTCTCCAATTGTATTTTCCTGACAAATCGTTTTCAGTAGGCGGCTTACTGAGGTTCCATCTAACCTGCCTTATTTCACCAATCAGGCCTGAATCTATCCATTCTTTTACTTTCTTGAAACGCGGCAGCGAGCGTCTGTAATACGCTATAAATAAAGGCAATCCTCTTTCCTCAAACGCGCTGACAATTTCCCGGCATTCACCATATGAAACGGCCATTGGCTTTTCGATACAGCAAATCTTTCCGGCACGGGCAACTTTGAGCGCATAAAAACAATGTGTATCGGGCGGAGTCGCAATATAAACCGCATCAATGCCAGGATCGTTTATTAATGCATCCGCATCGGTAAAATATTTTGCAATCCCATGCCTTTTTGCATAATCTGCTGCTTTAACCGCATCGCGGCGCATTACCGCGCCAATTTCAAAACCGGCTGTTTTTTGATATGCGGGGCCGCTTTTTTTCTCTGTGACATTCCCGCAACCAAGGATCCCCCATACAATTGTCTTCATGTATTGTGATTTGTATTCAAATATAAATACAAAAAGCAGAACAATATGTCCTGCTTTTATTTTAAAACAAAAAACGTTTACGGTTTTATTTCGCCCTGAACAGAATCATCATAGGTTTCTCCTTTTATGGCACCGATCGTTCGTTTGAGCAATGCGACTGCCATTCCGTTTTTTGTATCCCAATAGTAGCCTTCTTCAGGAGTAAACTTGATCACTGTTATCCTTGGATCATCTTTCCCATCGGTAAACCAGGTTTTCATCATCGGATCCCAAAGTTCTTCGATCTTTGATTTGTCCTTTGAAATGGCCGCTTTCCCATAAATAGAGAGAAAATCTGTATAACTGCTTCCTTGAAACAACAGTTGAACTGCCGGATCAATTTCGATATCTTGGTTTTTATAGCTGTCTGAAGCACTAAGGAACCAAAAATTCCCGGCATCGTCTATTTTCTCAGGAGCCATTGGCCGGGTTGCAAACGGTTCTCCGGTGGTCATTTTTGTACAGAAAAAACATGAACCTGATTTTTCTACCAGTTCTTTCATTTTCTTAATTCCTTCTTTACCCGAAAGATCTTTAAAATTATCTTCCTGCTGGTTTTTATTTATGCTATCCATATCTATAAAATTTATTTTTAAAGCTATGCAACAAAATAACCATGCATATTATTTCATTTTCAGGTATCTTATAAAATTGCCATACAAGTTGATCGAGCAGGTTTTTAAATTATAATTTCCAAATAAACTTTAGAAGTTATTATAAAGTTAATGTACTGGTTAAACCTAAAAATTATGAGTAATTTCAAATAACAAACAACTATAAATAAATGCTATGAAAATGAATTTTAAACTATTGCTGATAGCACTCGGACTGACAGCAATAATTTCCTGCAACAATAATAAGGGAAAAGGAAACGACACAACCGAAGCCGGAACCGAGCGATATGAAGATGTGAACGATCCAATGGAAAACAGAACGCCAACACCAAGCATGACAGCCGATTCTACCGGCGCAACTGCTCCAGTCAAAAACGATTCGATAACAGGAAAACCGGATCCCAGATAATTAACACCGGAAATTAATTATTAACATACAAAAACAACAAATATGGAAACCAGAAAAAATAATGAAAAAACAGCAGTCGGTGTCCACTCAAAATTTGATGAAACCGGAACCGATCCTAATAGATATGCAATATATTATTCTGATGAAAAAGCGGTACAGCTAACCTCAAAACAGAAATCAAAAAATATAATCCCCGGGATTGAACCTAATGTAAGCACGCTCGAACGTATTTTCATGGTGGCCGCCGGCTCCTATTTATTATATAGTTCCCTTTCGGGAAAAAAGAAAAACGTAATGAAAGGAATTACCGGCGGAACAATGCTTGCACGCGGAATCAGCGGGTATTGCCCGGCTTATGACCTTGCGAATAAAACCGGGAA
>CAZSDN010000022.1:16928-25310 GCA_964605595.1 uncultured Flavobacterium sp.
TAAATATCCGCACTACTGTAAACATTGACAAACCCGTAAGCGAAGTTTATGCTTTTTGGAGAAAACTTGAAAATCTCCCAAAATTCATGAAACATCTTGAAAGTGTAAATGAAGTCAACAGAATTACTTCTGAATGGAAAGCTAAAGGCCCGGGCGGAATTGGCCACATAAGCTGGAAAGCGAACATTTTGATGGATGAAAAAGACAAAATGCTCAGCTGGCATTCGCTCCCTGAATCAACAATTGATAACGCCGGAAAAGTTTATTTCCGTGACCGCGGAAACAACAGCACTGAAGTCGATGTAACTATTTCATACCATGCTCCGCTTGGAATTGCGGGCGAAGCTGCTGCCAGGATCCTAAATCCGCTTTTTGCAAAAATGGTCGAAAGCGATATTGAAAGCCTTAAATCTTATTTGGAAGGCGAAGATACAGAACCTCAAAAACAATCAAACGGAATCCATCATGAACACGAATCATAAAAATAGCGAAGACGAACCAAGGAATTTCAACCCTGAAGAGTTTGGGAAAAAACATCCTGCAAAGGAAACCAAATCGCAAGAAAAGATAGACATTAAAGAAAGTGACCTCGGCCGTTCGCAAAGCCAGACTCCCGCCGATGAACATATTGGGCAAAATTTTTCACAAATTGACAGTGAAACCGCCGATTTGCAAACTCAGCATAACGGTCTGCGCGACGAAATAAACGATACGGATGAACGTGATCACGGCGACAGCACTCGTGATTGGGACGCAGAAAACAGCCGGACAGGCAGAAACAAATAAAACGATAAACCGGTTAAAAAGCCGGTTTTTTTATTTCATAAGATTAACTGAGTTTTGTAAGTAAAATCTTTTTAAAACATTTTTTTTAGCATAATTTTAAGCAATTCCTATTTGTTTAAGTGTTAATTTTAAAAGACTAAAAAATAAACCGCTTGAACAAATACGTAAAAAAAGGATTAAAAATTACAGCATGGACAATCGGCTCCATTATTGCGTTATTCCTTTTATTGGTGCTTCTTTTGCAAGTTCCTTATATCCAGAATATTGTAAAAGACAAAGCCGTTTCCTACCTCGAGGATAAAATCAAAACTCCTGTTAAAATCGGGCGGATCGAAATTGGCCTTCCGAAAAAAGTAATCCTCGAGGATATTTACCTTCAAAGCCAGCAAGGCGACACATTACTTGCAGGAAAAAAAATTGCCGTCGACATCAGCCTTTTTAAACTTTTGAGTAATGAGGTCGAAATCAATTCTGCCGATCTTAAAGGAATTGTTGCAAATGTAAAACGTGATAAAGATTCGGTTTTCAATTTTGATTACATTATCAAAGCTTTTGATTCGGGCGAACCGAAAGACCCGGATTCACCGCCAATGGCTTTTTCCATAAACAAAGTCAATCTCGATAATGTAAATGTGCGCTTTGATGATGCGGTTTCTAAAAACAATCTCCAGGTGAAACTCGTGCATTTTGATACAAAAATTAAAAAGTTCGATCTGGATAAAATGTATTTCGAAGTTCCTAAAATCCAGCTTGACGGATTGAACCTTAAATTAAAACAGGGAAAACTTGTTCAGGAAATTACCGAAAATACGATCGAACTTGCAGATTCATTAGTAAAGCAACGTCCTGACCTTGACATTCGTTTAGGTAAAATCAAGCTGTCAAAAATCAATGTTTCCTACGATAATGAAGGAACAAGCCTGAACAGCGGCGTTTCTTTAAACCGTTTAGTAATCGATTTTGATAAAACCGATCTTCCAAACCAGCAAATCGATATTGATAATTTTGAAATAGATGGCGTAAAAGGCGGACTCACTTTCGGAAAATATGAACAGAAAATCGATGCCAATGTTGACGAAACCAAAAAAGTCCCGAACAACTGGAAACTTACTTTAAATGATGCAAAACTGAAACGCATTGATTTTCGTTTTGATGATGAAAATTCCGTTCGTATCAAAAAAGGAATTGATTACAAACACCTGAACATTTCAAACCTGAATCTCGAAGCCCAAAATCTCAAATACAATCCTGAAGCCATTTCAGGAAATATAAAATCATTTACTATTGCCGAAAAAAGCGGCGTTACAATAGAACAATTTAGAACCGATTTTGCTTATTCTCAAAAAGGCGCGTCGCTAAAAAAACTGTACGTCAAAACACCTCAAACGATCCTGCGTGACGAAATAATTGTCGCTTATCCTTCGCTTGATGCAATTAAAGAAAATCCCGAAAATGTTGCAATTAACGCGTCGCTTTCAAATACGAAAGTAGCGTTCAGGGATATTTTGCTATTCGTTCCCGATCTATCGGATACAAATCCGTTTAAAGATAACCCGAATGCAGTGATGAGCATTAACGGAAAAATCAACGGAAAGCTGAATAATGTTGCGATACCAAACCTCGAAATCAGCGGGCTTGGGGCAACGCGCCTCGCTGCAAACGGAAGAATCATCGGGCTTCCGGATGTCACGAAAGCGTATTTCGATTTAAACATCCGTGATTTCCGGACTACTTCAAAAGATGTAAACGGCCTGGTTCCAAAAGGTACGATTCCGCCATCGATACAATTACCTTCGTCTCTTGCTTTAAAAGGAACTTTCAAAGGAAGCATTGATAATTTCAATACAAATCTCGCACTGAACAGCAGTTTCGGGAATGCGAAAGTAAGGGGAAGTTTTGACCAGCGAATCAAAAACCGGGAAAAATACAACGCAGTTGCAGAACTCGACAATTTTGATATCGGAAAATTAATCAAGAATGATTCGCTTGGAACAATCAGCTTTTCGGCAAAAGTAAACGGAACAGGATTAGATCCGAAAACCGCGACAGCAACTGTTGATGCGCATTTGATAAAAGCTGGTTTTAATGGTTATACTTATCGTGATTTAAATATAAAAGGCGATATCAGCAATGGCCGATTCAATGCAAATGCCGGAATGTCTGATCCGAACCTTGATTTTGACCTGGTTTCCGAAGGCGATTTCAGCGGAAAACATCCAGCGGTAAAAATGAAACTCAATATCGATATTGCCGATTTGAATAAACTGAACCTTCATGCGGGAATATTAAAACTCCGCGGAAAAATCGATGCCGATATCGCTACGGCTGATGCCGATTTCCTTAACGGAAAAATCAGCGCATACCATTTTGTGATCGCAAATGAAAAAGAACAGTTTCAGCTTGATTCAATAAATATAATTTCGACAGCGGCGGCTGAAAAGAATTCACTTCAAATCAGATCGCAAATGCTCAAAGCCGATATTGAAGGTAACTACCAGATTACAAAAGCCGCAACCGCACTTTCCAATTCCATTGCAAAATATTACGATTCAAATCCAGCAGAAAAAAAACAGGAAACCGGCCCGCAGCAATTTGCATTCAATGTCAAAATAACCAATGATCCGGTAATTATAAAGCTCATTCCGCAGCTTACAAGGCTTGAGCCGATTACCATCACAGGAAGATACAACAGCGTAAACGACACGATCCAGCTAAACGCAAGTATTCCGCGTGTGGTTTATGGCGCAAATACAATTACGAACGGAATCATAAAAGTTGATAAACTCGACGATTCCCTGGTTTACAGCATTCTGATTGATGAAATCCAAAGCGAAAGTTACCGCCTTCCTTATACCGGGATTGAAGGAACTTTAGGAAACAACATTCTTACCTACCGCCTGAACCTGAAAGATGCCAAAGACAAAGATCATTACATTATCGCCGGGACTTTGAAAACTGAAAACGGAGAAAATGAGGTTCATCTGCTTCCTGAAGATTTAATTCTGAATTACGAGCGATGGCTGATCGCCGATAATAATGTGATCCGTTTTGGAAGAAGAGGAATTTATGCCGATAATTTTGAGCTCAGCAACGCAGGAAGTTCGATAAAATTACAATCACAATCGACTGATGAAAACGCGCCTTTGGCAGTTGAGTTTAAAAATTTCAACATTGAGACTATTTCGAGAATGGTGCAAAAAGATGCGGATGCTTTCGGTGGACGCATTGACGGCGACGTAGTGCTTAAAAACCTGATGACGAAAATGGTTTTTACTTCCGACCTGAATATCGAAAACCTGACATTCAAAAAAGATACAATCGGAAATATCAATGTAAAAGTCAACAATGAAACTGAAAATACTTATGCTGCAAAAGTTGCAATTACAGGAAACGGAAACCAAGTAAATCTTGACGGAGTTTATCTGAGTAATACGAGTAGTTTTGATTTAAACCTGAATATGGAACGTCTGAACCTTGAGAGCATCCAGCCGTTTACCGCAGGAAACATGGAAGAAAGCAGCGGTTACATTTCGGGGAAGCTCAAAATTACAGGAAACACCGATGATCCGGATGTAATTGGCGCGCTTCAGTTCCACGATGGTGCGTTTACGGTAACCAAGCTCAATTCGCCTTTCAATCTGATTAATGACAAAATTGATTTTACAAAAGAAGGGATTGTCTTTTCAAACTTCTCCTTATCGGATGCACAAAAAAACCAGTTGATCATCAGAGGAAAAATCCTGACAACGAATTACCGCGATTACGGATTCGATTTAAATATCAATGCCGATAATTTCCGTGCCATAAATTCGACCGCTAAAGACAATGACCTTTATTATGGAAAATTGTTCCTAAATACACGCCTTCGCGTAAAAGGCGACCTGAACAAACCAAGCGTTGACGGAACAATAAAAATCAATGAAGATACACGGCTGACAATTGTTCTTCCACAAAGCGATCCTTCTATTGCCGATCGTGAAGGAATTGTAGAATTCATCGATCAGGATAATCCGCAACTGACAGAAAAACTTATTATAGAAAACGATTCGCTAACGCAAACTCCTTTTAAAGGACTCGATGTTGCCGTAAATATCGAAATCGACAAAGAAGCCGAGCTTACAATGATCATCGATAAAGGCAACGGCGATTTCGTAAAAGTAAAAGGTGAAGCGCGCCTTTCAGGCGGAATCGATGAATCGGGAAAAACCACACTTACCGGGCGTTATGAGCTAAAAGAAGGTTCATACGAAATGACATTCAATTTATTGAAACGTAAATTCGACATCCAGGAAGGAAGCTATATTTTATGGACTGGCGAGCCAACATCGGCCGATATTAATATTACCGCAGTTTATGAATCGATGACCGCACCAATCGATTTGCTTGAAGCACAGCTTGCAAACCAGCCGCAGACAGTTAAAAACACATACAAGCAGAAACTTCCGTTTGAGACTTTGCTGAAGCTTAAAGGTGAACTTCTAAAACCCGAAATCACGTTCGACATAAATTTGCCTGAAGGAAATTACAGCGTAGCGCCCGAAATCCTGAGCACAACCCGCGCAAAGCTTTCACAACTCCGCCAGGAACCGTCTGAACTGAACAAGCAGGTTTTTGCTTTATTGCTGTTAAACCGTTTTATCGGAGAAAATCCGTTTGCAAGCGAAGCAGGAACAAGCACGGAAGGCCTTGCGCGCCAAAGTGTAAGCCGGATCCTTTCGCAACAGCTCAACGATTTGGCAGGTAATTTAATCAAAGGTTTTGAAGTCGATTTTGATCTCGAATCGAGTGAAGATTACACAACCGGAGAACGCCAGAACAAAACCGATCTGAACGTCGGAATTTCAAAACAATTATTGAATGACAGGCTGAAAGTAACCGTGGGAAGCAGTTTTGGCCTCGAAGGCGAGCAGCAGGCAAACCAGCAGGCGAATAATATTGCGGGCGACCTTTCGGCTGATTACCAGCTTTCAAAAGACGGAAGATATATTTTAAGGGCATACCGCAAAAACGAATACCAGGTTGCGCTTCAAGGGCAGGTTATCGAAACCGGAGTCGCGTTTATCATTACGATGGATTACAACAAATTCCGTGAATTATTCCATCGCACTAAAGAAGAAAAACGCATGGAAAGAGAACTAAAAAAGAAACGACAGGAAGAAAAAGAACGTAAAAAACAGGAAGAAGCCGAAAAGCAAAACCAACCGCCAACGGATTCTGAAACTCCAAAAAACTAACATGAAAACCAGATTATCATATTGCCTTTTGTGTTTAATGCTTCTTGCCTCTTGGTCATGCAGCAACACACGCTATTTAAAAGAAGGCGAATTGCTTTATACAGGCGGAAAGGTAAAAGTCATTGATTCGCTGCTTTCGCGTAAAGAACGTAAAAAACTCGCACGCGAACTCAATCCGTTATTGCGTCCGAAACCAAACTCAAAAATATTGGGCCTTCGCCCGAAACTATACTTTTATAACCTTGCCGGTGAACCGAAAAAACAAAAAGGTTTCCGTCATTGGCTTCGTACGAAAGTTGGCGAACCGCCGGTTTTGTTCAGCCAGGTAGATCTTGATTATAATGCGAGTATTCTTCAGAATTACACTGAAAATCGCGGATTTTTCAAAGTTACAACCTCAGCCGATTCGACACGCCGCGGGAAAAAAGCCAGCGCAGAATATACGGTTCGCCCGGGAAAACAATATAAAATCCGTGAAGTGATTTTCCCGCCTGATTCGAGTGCAATTCACCAATCGGTTGCTGAAACCAAAGCTAAAACACTTTTGAGAAAAGGCGATCCGTATGATTTAGACGTAATCAAAAATGAACGGAACCGCATTGACGTAATTTTAAAAGAAGAAGGTTACTATTACTTTAACCCCGATTATCTGAAAGTCCAGGTTGACAGCACCGTCGGAAACCATCAGGTTGATTTGCTTATTAAAGTAAAAGACGAAATGCCGGAACAATCTAAAAAGGTATTTACGATTAATGACATTTATATTTATCCGAATTATTCTGCGCGCCAATTGCGCCGCGATAGCATTCGGGGTGACACTTTAGGTTTAATCAAGTATAAGGATTTTACGATTGTCGATAAGGATAAACTATTCAATCCGCGCATTTTTGACCGTACGCTGTATTTCCATAAATATGACATTTATAACCGAACCGACCACAATTTATCATTAAACCGCGTTGTGAATCTCGGGACATTCAAATTCGTAAAAAACCAATTCAGGATTTCAGATGAAAATGAAAATGCTCTCGATGCGTATTACTACCTGACTCCTTTGCCAAAGAAATCCATTCGGGTTGAAGTTTTGGGGAAAACCAATTCGGCGAATTACACGGGAACCGAACTCAATGTCAACTGGAGCAACCGCAATACTTTTAAAGGCGCTGAATTATTTACCGTTTCAGTATTTGGCGGACTCGAGGTTCAGGTTTCGGGACAAAACAACGGCTTTAATGTGTACCGCGTTGGTTCGGAAGCAAGTATGATCTGGCCACGGTTTATAGGGCCATTCAGGCTAAAATCGTCAAGCGGATATGTTCCGAAAACCAAAGCAACAATAGGTTATGAATTTCAAAAACGGGAACAATTGTATGCGTTAAATTCGTTTAAAGGCTCGTTTGGTTATTTGTGGAAAGAAAACGTAAGGAAAGAACATCAATTAATGGTTACCGATATTACTTATGTTAGTCCGAATGGCATAACCGACTTATATCGTCAGCAGATGAATGATATTCCGGCGCTGGAAAAAGCCATTGAGAAACAATTGATTTTTGGCCCGACCTATTCGTACACTTATACCAATACGATGCGAACCAATAAAAAACATAACATTTACTATAAAGGAAGCTTTGATGTTGCCGGATCGTTGGCTGGATTATTAACCGGCGCTGATGTAAAAGCAGGAAAACAGGAAGAAGTTTTTGGAGTTGCTTTCAGCCAGTTTTTGAAAATGGAAAATGATTTCCGCCATTACATGAAATTAGGCGAAGAATCACAGCTGGCAAGCCGCATAATCGTTGGTGTTGGATATGGTTATGGCAACTCAACCGAACTTCCTTTCATCAAGCAGTTTTTCATCGGAGGAACAAATAGCATCCGGGCATTCAGGGCGCGTTCAATTGGCCCGGGTTCGTTTATAGAGAAACAGGAAAGCGAATTCCTTCCCGATCAATCCGGTGACATAAAACTTGAGATGAATACCGAATACCGTACGAAATTATTCAGCATTGTAAAAGGTGCCGTGTTTGTTGATGCAGGAAATATCTGGCTTATGAACAAAAACCCAAACAAGCCCGGAGCAGAATTTTCTAAAAAGTTCCTGAATGAAATCGCTGTCGGCACCGGAGTCGGACTACGGTTTGATCTTTCATTCTTGATACTACGGACCGATCTGGCATTTCCAATACGCAAACTGGTTGTTGATGAAGGATTTAAATGGACAATTGACGATATCAACTTTGGAAGCGGTTCTTGGCGAAAGGAAAATCTGGTGTTTAACCTGGCCATCGGTTATCCGTTTTGACACGTTTTCATAAACCTTCACATCTAATATCTGTCAGTTAATTGAACGCTAAACTTTAAC
>CAZSDN010000022.1:25320-31889 GCA_964605595.1 uncultured Flavobacterium sp.
AAAACAAATATCTGGTATTGGACTGAGATTTTTTGAAGTAACTAAACAAAGAGAACACCATATTAGGACTTATGTACCTTTTACAGACACTTTGGTTACCGAAACTTGGTTCATAAATTTTATTGAATATTTATTACAGTTTCCTTACCGGTATCGGGAATATTTATTTGAATTATACCTTTATCCTCGTTCCAGTTCCATATTGCTTTCTCTAATTCTATATCAATATTTTTAGAAAGCTGTTCGTTTTTTACCTTCTTGATTTTTAAATCATTAAATATTACGTTAAGAGGTTTTTTAGCAGTATGCACTTTAATTATGAAATTCCGTGAACCGGGTCTATAACCTTTTTCTTCACGTGCATTGACCGTTATAGTTAATCCGTCTTTGAGTGTTTTCGCTTTTATAGTTGTTTTGCTGTAAATATCATTTTCATAATCCCTGCTTACTCCGTCATCTTCATAAAGAGTAAAAGCACCTTCCTGGTTTACATTTGCCGGAAAAATATCAAAAGTAACAGGATAAATCGGTTTCTCATGAATGTATTGCATTATTGGCATAGTCGGTATAATACTTCCCTTTTTTACAAAAACAGGGATACTTTTCAGAGGCGCATCGACAGTGATCCATTGTCCGCCGCGGTAGGAAGTTTTATTTTCATTATAATCGATCCATTCACCTTCGGGAAGGTAAACGTCTTTTGTAATTGCGCCTTTTTCAACGACCGGTGCGATCAGTAATTCTTTTCCGAATAAAAACTGCCCGTTCAGCTTAAAAGTTTCTCTGTCGTTAGGATATTCAAAAAACAAAGCCCTCATGAGCGGAAGCCCTGTGTCATGTGCTTCGCGTGAATAAGTATAGATATAGGGAAACAATCTGTATTTCATTTCAATTACATCGCGTGCTATATCTTCAGCTTCTTTACCAAAAAGCCAGGGTTCGACAGCATTACCGCCTTCATGATGTGCCCGGCTCAACGGTGTGAAAATCCCAAATTGCATCCAGCGTACATAAAGTTCGCTCATAGCATCGTAATCTTTTATATCACCACAATAGCCAGAAATATCAGTAGTCCAAAACGGAATTATGCCCATACCTGCCGATAGCCCAACCGGAATTTGGTTTGCCATCTGATTCCAGCCTTCAAGCACATTGTTGCCATTCCCGCAATCACCGCTCCATCCGAAAGTATAACGCTGCAAGCCAGCATATGCCGCACGTGTCATTTGAAACACACGTTTGTTTGGATTGCGTTTATAAAATTGCTCGGTAACCATTTTATCCCAAGTAAGCCCATATACATTGTGAATTTCGTCGTGCATCCCTAAATGATGCTTCATATACAATCTGTCTGTAGTTTCTTCATTACTCCATGCCGGTTCGCCCATATCTGTCCAAAATCCACTCACGCCATCATTAAGCGGTTTTTGCTGATAAGCGCCCCACCAATCGGCAACCTCAGGTTTTGTAAAATCTACGACGCCGCAATTTCCGCCCCAAGGCCAAGGCATATCGTAGGATTTTCCGGTTCGTATATCGGTAGTAAAAAAACCGTTGCTATCCGCTTCGTTCCATTGTTTTGTGTTTGCTTGTGAGATGACGGGATCTTGGGAAACTATCATTTTAAAACCCAAATTACTGAGATCTTGTACCATACCTTTCGGATTGGTATAATTGCCTTTTCTCCATTCGAAATCCTGCAAACCGTCTGTCCATCCTATATCCTGATAAATAATATCGCAGGGAATTTTTCGTTTTCTGAATTCGGCAGCAATTTCCCGGGCTTGTGTTTCCTGTGTATAATTTCCTCTGCACTGCGAAAATCCCAACGCCCACTTAGGAGGCATAATCGGTTTTCCGGTAAGATCAACGTACCGTTTTATTATTTCTTTATAATCATTTCCATAGATAAAATAATACACCATTTCACCTTTAGGCGCTTCGAACGAATAATAGTCGCTGTTTTCGGTTCCGAACTTAAATTCAGTTTTATAGGTATTGTCAAAGAAAATCCCGTATCGGTTACTGCTCATAAAGAAAGGGATGCTTTTATACAACGGATCTTCATTAACGCCGTAACATGGCTGCTCACTATTCCACATTTTATAGCTTTTCCCTCTTCGGTTGAGCGGGCCTGATTTTTCTCCCAATCCAAAAAACTGTTCGTCGCTTCGAAGGTTTTTAAATGCGGTAAGCTTATCGCCTTGTTTGACAAATCCACGCTCATTATAATCGCTGAACAATAGTTTTTGGTATTTATCAAATATTTGAAGCTTAAACGGAGCCTTATTCACACGGATGCGCAATGATGCCGTGAATAGTTCATAAGCCGACGCTTCTTCTTTTATGGAAATTGCCCCGCTCCATCCTAAATCTTCGTTGATTACTGCAAATGATGGATTGTTTCGCGTAAAGATTCCGTTTGGGGCAATCCAAATCTTCACGACTTCACCGCTGCAAAGCTGTAATTTTACTTTTGCATTTTCATCGCAATTAAAAACAACTTCATTGCCTGTGATAATATAAGAAGAACAGTTTCCTATTGTTTTTTCAAGAGTTTTGTCTTGCGCCGGGCAAACCGACGGAATGAGGCAAATGAACAGGAGTGTCAATATTTTTTTCATAGTTTCTTTAATCCTTTACTGTTTTCTTTAGTCGATTCAATAATACTTATGGCGAAACCGCCTCCTGCAGCAACGAATTGTGCTAATTTTGATTTGCTTGTCAGGATAACTTTTCTAATCGTATATGCTTGCGGATTGGTTTTAAAATGAGCATCTTTCGCGTCGGCGTAGATGGTTGCAACATAAGTTTTACCGGTTTCGAGAAAATCGAATGCAATATTCGCCGTGCGCGGATTGTTCCCGCCTACACTTCCTACAAACCAATTGTTGGTATTTTTTGCACGACGGGCAATCGTGACATACCTGCCAGGCTCGGCTTCTATATACTTGCTCTCATCCCAGTTGACTGCAACATCTTTAATGAATTGAAACGCGTCATCAAAACGCTCATAATGTTCCGGGAAATCTGCCGCCATTTGAAGCGGACTATATAAAGTAACATACAATGCCAGTTGATTTGCTAGTGTGCTGTTTACATGCGAGGTGTTGTCAGGGCTGAATTTCTTTATATCCATCTCGAAAATACCCGGTGTGTAATCCATTGGCCCGCCTATAAGCCTTGTAAATGGCAGCAATGTCACATGGTTTGGTTTTGAGCCTCCGAAAGCTTGGTATTCGGTACCGCGAGCTGATTCATTTCCTATCAGGTTTGGCCACGTTCGGGCTATACCTGTTGGACGTACCGCTTCGTGAGCATTTACCATTATTTTATACTTGGCTGCTTTTTCAAGAGCATATTGGTAGTGGTTTATAGTCCATTGGCTGTAATGGTTTTCGCCTCCCGGCAAAATTGGTCCTACATAGCCGCTTTTTACAGCGTCGTATCCGTTATCTTTCATAAACTTGTATGCCGTGTCGATGTGGCGCTCGTAATTTCTTACCGAACCTGAGGTTTCGTGGTGCATCATCATTTTTACACCCTTGGATTTTGCATAATCGCGAATACCAGCCAGATCGAAATCAGGATAAGGCGTAATAAAATCAAAAACATAATCCTTAGAATTTCCAAACCAGTCTTCCCAGCCTTCATTCCAGCCTTCGACAAGAACTGCATCAAAACCGTTTTTGGCGGCAAAATCGATGTGTTTTTTTACATTCGCTGTATTAGCTCCATGTTTTCCGTTTGGCTTTGTTTTAGTATAATCCGTTTCACCAAGTCGAACCGAAGAAAGATCATCCGTATATGCCCATGAGCTTTTTCCTGTAATCATTTCCCACCATACGCCTACATATTTCGTTGGTTTTATCCATGATGTATCTTCTATTTTACATGGATCATTGAGATTATAAGTCAGTCTTGACGCCAGAATATCTTTTGCATCGTCGCTTACTATTATTGTACGCCACGGCGAATGCCCAGGCGTTTGTATATTTCCTTTATCGCCATTTACATCTGGCGTGAGCCATGATTCAAAAATCATGTTCTTATCATCAAGATTCAAATGCATACACGCATAATCGATGAGTGCGGCTTCATGAAGGTTGATGTAAAGCCCGTCGGCAGTTTTGAGCATTAGCGATGTTTGTATTCCGGTTGGTGAAAAAGCAGTTTGTGACAGATTACTGGTAATCGATTTTGTCATTAGACCTCTTATTTCAGACAACTTCGATTCGGTGTAATCGTATTCCTGCGTATCATAATCGCCCGGAATCCAAAAAGCAGTATGGTCGCCTGTCATTGCAAATTGGGTACGCTCTTCTTTTATTATAAAATACGAAAGGTTTTTCTGCTGTGGAAATTCGTATCGAAAGCCTAATCCATCATTATACAACCTGAAGCGAATGATCATTTGTCTACCTGTAGTTTTCTGGTCCAAGGTTACAGCCAGTTCATTATAATGATTTCGGATTGATGCTTCTTCGCCCCATACCGGCTTCCATGTTTCATCGAATGTTGCTGTAGCCAAATTAGAAACGATAAAATTATCCAGTAATGAATTTTTATCATTTTTTAGCTCCAAACCAAGTTTACTTTCGCGGATGACAGTTTTCCCTTTATACGTAAGAACATAGGTTGGGACACCGTTATCATTTAATTTGAATTTCATCACCAGATCACTATCCGGAGAATTCAAATTTTGTGCAGTAATTCCCATGACGGTAAGCAGAAACCCTAATACTATATTTTTTTTCATTCTGAATGCTCATTTTTAAAAAAAATGCCCCCTTTTATATCAGGGGCATTTACGATTAACTAACTCAAAATTAACTCTATTTATTCAATTACAGGTATTCCCTGTTTATGGAACGGTTTATATTAACAATTCTTGTTTTTGCAAATTCATTACAGGCTATTGTATCGTAAGGGTATTTGTTATAAGATTTATTGTAATTGTATGCGTTCCTGCCTGTGCGGCACTTACCAACCATTTATTGTCATCACCTTCACAATTATCACGATAATTAAAGCTGGTGTTGGTTATGTTTTGGTTAGGCGTCGCGGAGACAATTTCGGTTCCTTCACACCAGTTGGTGTTGAATTTGGTAAACTTCATTTCACCTTCAGTAAGATTGCCCGTCCAGGTATAAATGCTTCCGTTTTTGGTCATTGGCGTTAAAGAACCCATACTCCAGCCATTTGGAGTGGCGCTACCAATAAGATATACTTCCACGGGTTTAATGCTTATAACATTGGTCGCTATATTCAAAGTTACTTTATATCTGCCAGCGGTTTCAGCGGTTACGAGCCATTTGTTATCAACATCACAACCTGAATTCTGCTCAACAGCTGTCGCAGTCAACACTTGATCGTTAACCAAAGGTCTGTACCATTGACCGCACCAATTACCTGTACTTCCTGCCAATATCTTGAAATTACCCGGTGAAAACACACCCTCATAGGTAAATACAAACGGATTGCTGGTTTGTGTAAAAGCCGCCGGTGTATCAATATTCCATCCGCTTTCTGTGGCATCACCCACGATCCAGAGCTGATTAAAAAGAGGTAAATCCTGCTCTTTAATAGTTATTGTAAGCGTAAGTACATTTACAACAATTTCATACATACCGCCTTCGGGCATTTCCCATTTAAGATCCTCACCACTACCGCCTATATTATATATCATTTTTCCTGCATCATCAGCGTTCCGCGTATAAAAATCCTGACACCAGCAACCCTCAGTATTTACGGCAAACTTAAACTCGCCTGAACTCATCTGACCGCTATACCTGAATTCCATCGGGTTCGTAGCCGATTGTACCAATGGTGTTGCGTTTGAAATGTCCCAACCACTTGGCGCTGCGCTTCCTACAATATACAATGTCGTTGTTAGAGGCTTGTAAGGTGTAAAGATAAGATCGACAATAGAAGTTTGTGGTACAATGGAATCATCTCCAAAAGTCGCCGTTACCCTTGCCTGAAGAGCGATAGGGATACCCGATTCTGCATTAAAAGTAGTAAGCAACATTTCATTCAGCATTGCCACTGTCAAGTTAAATGAATATTTATTCGTCCCAAAATCATATTCAACAGGATTGGAAAAATTATTTTCCGTTTTGTCGATTTCCAATGTATAGAATATTGATGATCCAGAGTTTTCATTGGTCCCTGTAGTCCATGAAAATTTAAAATTATCCATGTACATACTCGGCTCAAGCACCATTTCGGTGGCAGTAACTGACAATTGAAGCGGTCCTGCCTGCGCTATATTTTCGTTAAGGTCATCGTCGCTGCAACCAAACAACATTATTAATGTGAGATAAGGCAGCACGGTCCAAAATTTTATATTTCTGATTTTTTTCATGATAAGATGCTTTTAATATCCAGGGTTCTGGCTTAAATTAGGATTTCGGTCACGCTCAATCTGCGGAATAGGCAGTAATAAATGATGCATGGCTGCATTTGTTTTTCCGATCGAGTGAAGAAAATCAAGTCCATACTGGCCATTATCTACACGTATAAGGTCAAACCAGCGTTGGCCTTCAAAAGCCAGCTCCATCCTTCTT
>CAZSDN010000023.1:0-334 GCA_964605595.1 uncultured Flavobacterium sp.
TGCCAATATTTCCGGAGGCGTGAGCAACGTTTCGTTTTCGTTTCGCGGAAATGATAAAGTTCGTGAAGCCATGCATTCGGCTTTTCTTTATCATGCCATCCAAAACGGAATGACAATGGGAATCGTAAATCCGGAAATGCTCGAGGTTTACGACGAAATCCCAAAAGATTTGCTTGAACATGTAGAAGATGTCCTTTTAAATCGCCGTGATGATGCAACCGAAAGATTACTCGAATTTGCCGAAACCTTAAAAGGGGAAACAAAAATAACCGAAAAAGCCGCGCAGGAATGGCGCTCGGGTTCTGTCCAAGAACGATTAACACATGCGTTGGTT
>CAZSDN010000023.1:344-6692 GCA_964605595.1 uncultured Flavobacterium sp.
TATTGAAATTGATGTAGAAGAAGCAAGGCAGCAAGCCGCCAAACCAATCCATGTTATTGAAATCAACTTGATGAGCGGAATGAACGTTGTTGGAGATTTGTTCGGCAGCGGAAAAATGTTCCTGCCACAAGTCGTAAAATCAGCTCGCGTCATGAAAAAGGCCGTTGCTTATCTTTTACCTTATATAGAAGCCGAAAAAGACGGAACTTCACAAAGCGCCGGAAAGATCCTGATGGCTACAGTAAAAGGCGATGTTCACGATATCGGGAAAAATATCGTTTCGGTGGTTTTAGGTTGTAATAATTACGAAATTATTGATTTAGGCGTAATGGTTCCGCCCGAGAAAATCATTGAAAGTGCGATAAAAGAAAATGTTGATATTATTGGACTAAGCGGTTTGATAACGCCTTCGCTTGACGAAATGGTCTATCTCGCGAAAGAACTCGACAAACTCAATGTGAAAATACCGGTAATGATTGGCGGAGCAACAACTTCGCGGGCGCATACCGCCGTAAAAATCGCACCCGAATATCGTGATACAGTTGTTCATGTAAACGATGCATCGAGAGCCGTAACGGTTGCCGGAAATCTTATCAATGTCAAAAACAAAGCAGATTATGCAAAAGCATTGCGTTCAGAATATGATGAATTGCGCGAGGGTTATTTAAGCCGTTCACGCGATAAAAATTTCCTGACGATTGAAGAAGCGCGTGCCAATAAACTAAAACTGGATTGGGAAAATTTCAATCCGGTGAAGCCAAAAGTGATTGGTGCACAAACTGTTGAGGTTGATCTTGAAACTTTAGTTCCGTATATAGACTGGACTCCGTTTTTCAGGACATGGGAATTATTCGGGAAATATCCCGCAATTTTGAGTGATGAAATTGTTGGAAAAGAAGCGAAGTCACTTTTTAAAGATGCGCAGGAAATGCTTTCGCAGATTCTAACCGAAAAGAAACTTTCAGCAAAAGGAATTTTTGGAATTTTTCCTGCAAATACAGTCAACGATGACGACATCGAAGTCTATCCAACAACCAAATTTCTAACCTTACGCCAGCAATCGCAAAAAACAAAAGGCGCTTTCAATATGGCATTAGCTGATTTTGTCGCTCCAAAAGATTCCGGAAAAACGGATTATTTCGGTGCGTTTTGCGTAACGACAGGTTTCGGGGTTGACGAATGGGCGGCCGAATTCGAAAAAAATCTCGACGATTATAATGCAATAATGGTAAAAGCGCTCGCCGATCGTTTTGCTGAAGCTTTTGCAGAATATTTGCATGAAAAAGTCCGCAAGGAATTCTGGGGTTATGCATCCGACGAAAACTTAACCAATCAGGAGCTTATTGAAGAAGAATACAAAGGAATCCGACCGGCACCGGGTTATCCGGCATGTCCCGATCATTTGGAAAAACCAACCATCTGGAAACTGCTGAACGTCGAGGAAATCATTGGCGTAAAATTAACCGAAAGCATGGCAATGTGGCCGGCTTCGTCTGTTTCAGGATATTATTTAGGACATCCGGAAAGTAAATATTTCGGACTCGGAAAAATAAAAGAAGACCAGGTAATCGACTATGCCAAACGCCGAAATGTTTCGACCGAAATTGCCGTCAAATGGCTTAATCCAAATATAGCGGATTAGTCGAAAGTCCAACGGAAAAACCAAAACCCATCACCCAAAACCGAATACCCAAAATGAAAGTAACCCAACATATCGAAAACGCACAAGGAAAATCACTTTTTTCTTTTGAAATTTTACCTCCGTTAAAAGGACAAAACATCCAGTCGATTTTTGACAGCATTGATCCGTTAATGGAATTCAATCCGCCATTTATCGATGTGACTTACCATCGTGAGGAATACGAATTTAAAGAACTTGAAAGCGGTTTACTCGAAAAGAAAGTCGTAAAAAAACGTCCCGGAACGGTCGGAAGCTGTGCCGCAATCCAAAATAAATATGAAGTAGACGCGATTCCGCACATTCTTTGTGGCGGATTTACAAAAGAAGATACTGAGAATTTCCTTATCGATATTGACTTCCTCGGAATTCAAAACGTGGTTGCTTTACGCGGAGACGCTATCAAAAGCGAAATTTATTTCCGCCCTGAAAAAGAAGGACATCATTATGCAAGCGAACTCGTTACTCAAATTTCAAACCTGAACAAAGGAATTTATCTGGATGACGATTTGCAGAATTCGAGCCAGACCGATTTTTGCATCGGAGTTGCCGGTTATCCCGAGAAACACATGGAAGCGCCAAGTCCGGATAGCGATATGTATTTCTTAAAACAAAAGATCAAGAACGGAGCCGAATACATTATCACCCAAATGTTTTTCGACAATAAGAAATATTTTGATTTTGTAGCGAAATGCCGTGCCGAAGGAATTACAGTTCCGATTATTCCGGGATTGAAACCAATCGCGACCAAAAAACAGCTGAATTTGATTCCGCATCGTTTCAAAGTCGATTTGCCGGATAACCTGATTATGGAAGTCGTAAAAGCCAAAGATAACGAAGCCGTCCGTCAAATCGGGATTGAATGGTGCATCAGCCAGAGTAAGGAATTGATAAAAGAAGGAATTCCGGTTTTGCACTATTATTCTATGGGAAAGGCTGAAAACATTAAAGCCATCGCGAAAGAGATTTTTTAAAAATTGACGCAATTCGTTGAAAATTAATAAATTACAATGTTAATTTATTAAAGATTTTGTGTTAAAAAAATATTTTCGGATTTTTGTATGCGTATTAGCCGTATCTTTGACTCAGTATTAATCCGTTCAAGGATATAATTCGATAGTTTTCATCTTTACAGAAGCTTATATTTTATATATAAACATTTGCAGATTTTTAAATCGTTGCGTTATGTTTTTGCCACATAAAATGTGAAGCAATGAAAACAAGCCCCAACTCCCGCAGACATATTTTTTTAGCAGACGATGATTGTGATGATCGTCAGATATTTGAAGAAGCACTTTCAGAAGTTGACAAAACCGTAATCCTGACGCAAGCTGAAGACGGAATCGAATTAATGAATTTCCTGAAACTTCGTCCGGTTCCATTTCCCGAAATTATTTTTCTCGACCTGAACATGCCAAAACGCAATGGTTTGGATTGTCTGGCCGATATCCGCAATGGTAATTTCTCACAAGCCAATGTCATTATGCTAACAACGAGTGAAAATCCGATGAATATACAATCGGCATTCGAGTTGGGCGCATCGTTTTATGCCGTAAAACCAAACTGTTTTGAAGGATTAAAAAGCCTGATTACAATTGCGCTTTCCATTAATTGGTCAACCTATAAAACTCCAAAGGACAAAAAGGATTTTATCCTCGGATAATTACTTTTTGGTAACGTCCCTGAAAATGGCTTCAAGGTTTTTATTCTTTTGGTTGAGCTGAAGCGTTTTCAATCCATTGTCATGTGCAAAGTCAAAAACGGCGGGGCGCATGTCTTTATCAGAAACAAAAACCAATTCCCATGTCATATCATGAACATTCGTATATGATTTTAAATGCGGAATCGCGGCAATCAGTTCTTCTTCGACCTTATAGTCAAATTCGACTTCAATCACTTGTTCCTTATCGGCTGAAATCAATTTGTCGAGTTTTTTGTCGGTAACGATTTTTCCCTGATTGATGATAATGACGCGGTCACAAATCGCTTCCACTTCTTGCATGATATGCGTTGAAAGAAATACGGTTTTATCTTTTCCTACATTCCGGATTACGTTTCGGATTTCAACTAATTGATTCGGATCCAAGCCTGTTGTCGGTTCATCCAGGATCAAAACATCCGGATTGTGCAAAAGCGCGTTAGCCAAACCAACACGCTGGCGGTAACCTTTTGAAAGCTGTCCGATTTTTTTGTGGCTTTCCGGAGTCAGTCCGGTTAGTTTGATGACTTCTTCGATGCGTGATTTCGAAACGTTATAAACATCTGCATTAAAAGCCAGATATTCACGAACATACAAATCCAGATACAACGGATTATGCTCCGGCAAATAACCAACCGATTTTTGCACGGGTTTTTGCTGACCGATAACATCAAACCCATTTACAGCGGCAGTTCCTGAATCAGCACTTATATAAGTAGTAAGGATTTTCATCAATGTAGATTTTCCTGCGCCATTTGGGCCAAGAAAACCAACGATTTCTCCTTTGTTTATTGTAAATGAGATATTATCCAGCGCTTTTTGCGCGCCATAGTTTTTAGAAATATTATTGACTTCGATCGACATATAAATGATTTGAAACAAAAGTAGTAAATTATCAATCTTTGCACGCTATGAAAAAAAATAATCTATTTTTACAGACTTAAAAATTTGAATATGAAAAAATTATTTTTTGCCATCGTTGCAATTGCTGCATTTGGATGTTCTTCAGATGATAACGGAATAAGCAAGAGCGATATTGTAGGAATGTGGCATCCTGTTGCAACCGCCATTGGAAGCGGTGATTTTGTTAACCATGCTGATGCATGCATATCGGTAGATGATTATCTTGAGATCGCATTGGATGAGATTAATTATATGGAATATTATTTTTATAATTCCGATTGTGGTGTTAAAGAAATGCAGTCAGGCTGGTGGAAACTTTCCGGAAAAAAACTGGTTTTGGCATCTTTTGATCCGGCCGTACATTCAGATTTGATATACCAGATCATCAGCGTAGACAATACAGAACTGGTATTGAGTTATATGCTGAATGAAGAAACAAAAAAAGTGAAGTTCGAAAGAGTAGTTTCGGGAATTTAATTTTTCACAATGCATGTAAAGTACTATTTTGACCTAATGATAAGTCCCGGTTTTTATCGGGATTTTTTATTTATGCTTTTTGAAATCCTGTAATTCTATTTACAAACGACTACCTTTGTACGCAATATATTATTATGGAAAATACGAAGCAAATGAGAGCATGGCTTGACAATATGAATTTGTCGCATCCACTTGTGATAGCCGGGCCATGCAGTGCTGAAACCGAAGGCCAGGTTTTAAAAATTGCGCACGAATTGAAAAATTCGGATGTGAGTATTTTTCGCGCAGGAATCTGGAAACCGCGCACGCGCCCGGGAGGCTTTGAAGGTGTTGGCGAAATCGGATTAAAATGGCTGCAAAAAGCAAAAGCCGAAACAGGATTATTAATGGCAGTTGAAGTTGCTAATGCGGCTCATGTAAAGCTCGCGCTTGAATATAACATCGATGTGCTTTGGATTGGCGCCCGGACAACCGTAAATCCGTTTGCAGTACAGGAAATTGCCGATGCGTTGCAAAATACAGATAAAGTCGTTTTGGTGAAAAATCCGGTGAATCCTGATTTGGGCTTATGGATTGGCGGCGTAGAACGTTTGTATAATGCCGGAATCAGGAATCTCGGCGCAATCCACAGAGGTTTTTCAACCTATGAAAAAACAAAGTACAGGAATATTCCCGAATGGCAAATTGCAATTGAACTGCAAAACCGTTTTCCGGATTTACCGCTAATTTGTGATCCGTCGCATATTTCAGGAAATCGCAATCTGATCCAGGAAATTTCGCAGCAAGCATTGGATTTGAATTATGACGGATTGATTATAGAAACGCATATCGATCCGGATAATGCCTGGAGCGATGCGGCGCAACAGGTTACTCCGACTGTTTTGAAACAGATTTTCGAGAATCTGAAAGTCAGGAAAGTAACCGTTGAAGAAGATGATTATAATGCTGAAATGATTAAGCTTCGCGCAAATATTGACATTGCAGATAGTAAATTACTAGAAATCCTAGGATACCGGATGAATATTGCCGAACAGATCGGTATGTTAAAAAAAGAGAACAATGTAGCGGTGCTTCAAAATAAAAGATGGAATGAAATTCTTGAAAAAATGATCCTCGATGGCGGGCAAAAAGGACTTAGCGAAGAGTTTATCCTAAGGCTTTTTAAAGCAGTCCATGAAGAAAGTATCGGACACCAGCTGAAAATTATTAATTCATAATCTGGAATGGAAACCGTAATTTTGCCGAAATGATTTCAATATAATGACAGGAACTGTTTACAAATCGACGGGAAGCTGGTACACGGTAAAATCCGAAAATGGAGATTTTATCGAATGCCGCATCAAAGGAAAGTTCCGTATGAAAGGAATCAAAAGTACGAATCCGATCGCTGTTGGTGATACCGTTGATTTTGAAATAGAGAAAACTCCTGATGTAACCGTCGGAATCATTCACCATATCCACGAACGGAAGAATTATATCGTCCGAAAATCAGTAAACCTGTCAAAGCAAATCCACATTATTGCGTCGAATATCGATCAGGTTTTTTTGCTGATAACGATAAATAATCCGCCAACAACAACCAGTTTTATCG
>CAZSDN010000023.1:6702-10850 GCA_964605595.1 uncultured Flavobacterium sp.
CGGAATTGAAGCAGTACTGATTTTCAATAAAATAGATACACTTGATGAAAGCACGCTCAACGAGCAATTATTCCTTCAACATATTTATCAGGAAATTGGATATAAATGCCTGCGGATTTCTTCAACCGAAGGAAAAGGTGTCGATAAACTAAAAGAAATGATGATCGGGAAAGTCAGTATGTTTTCCGGACATTCAGGCGTTGGGAAATCCACTTTGGTAAATGCGCTAGAACCCGGTTTACATTTGAAAACGACAGTTATTTCTGAACAAAGCAAGCAAGGGCAGCACACGACAACTTTTGCCGAAATGTATGATTTGTCTTTCGATGCCAAAATCATCGATACGCCGGGAATCAAAGGCTTCGGAATCGTTGATATGGAAAAGGAAGAAATCAGCGGTTATTTTCCCGAGTTTTTCAAATTAAAAGAACAATGCAAATTCAATAATTGCCTTCATAAAGAAGAACCGCATTGTGCGATAAAAAAAGCTCTGGAGGAAGACAAAATTGCCTGGTCGCGCTATAAAAGCTATCTTCAGATATTGGAAGGCGATGATGAGCATTACCGCACCGATGTTTATAACGACGACCGCATTGCAAGCGATAAAACCCGCGAATAATGAAAGCTGTTTTGCAAAGAGTTACATCGGCTTCAGTAACGATAGACGGAAAAATAAATGCCGAAATCAGTGACGGAATTTTAATCCTTCTCGGAATTGAAGACGCCGATACGAATGAAGATATCGATTGGCTGGTTTCGAAAATCATAAACCTTAGGATCTTTAATGATGAAAACGGCGTGATGAACCGTTCGGTCCGGGATGTAAACGGAAATGTCATAGTCGTAAGCCAGTTTACGTTACACGCTTCTACAAAAAAAGGAAACCGCCCATCGTATATAAAAGCTGCCAAACCTGAAGTTGCGATTCCGCTTTATGAATCATTTATTTCTGTAATGGAAACTGCTTTTGGAAAACCAATCCAAACAGGAAAATTTGGTGCAGATATGAAAATTGCACTTGTAAATGACGGACCGGTGACAATTATCATTGACACAAAAAATAAATATTAAATGTTAATTATTGTTAATTAATTATTTATTTTTGGTCAAATTCCAAGATATGAAATCTCAGTTATACGCCTTTTGCTTTTTATTTTTTATAAATATTGCCTTTTCTCAAAAAGCTGATTTTAACAAAGCCAGTATTCCCGAAACTTTGCTGCAGAATTCAAACGCCGTAATCCGTTCAGAGCAATGCGAGATAACAATTCCGTCCCAAAGGAGCATGACCATTAAGACGAAAAGGATTGTTACGGTTTTGAATGAATCGGGTGTTTCGGCTATTGGTGCTTATGAAAATTATGATAAAAACCGGAAGATTAAAAAAGTTGAATTGACGGTTTTTGATGCTTTCGGAAGGGAATTAAAATCATACAAAAGACGTGATTTTAAAGATATGAGCGCTGGAGATGGTTTTTCGGTTTTTAATGATAACCGGATTTTATATTTGAATTACACTCCTATTCAGTATCCTTTTACTGTGATATATGAATCAGAAATCGAAACATCAAATACAGCATTTATTCCAACTTGGAGCCCATTCAATGGCTATTTTATAAGCACGGAAAAAGCAAGCCTTGATATTAAATATAATCCGGCCTTGGGATTCAGGTTCAAGGAAACAAATTTTTCTGCCAAATACAATATCATTAAAAATGAAAATGAAGGTCAGTTTAGTTATACGGCTCAAAATATTCCTGCCCTAAAAGGAGAAGATAACAGCCCGGAATTTATTAAAATTGTCCCCGTTACTTTTTTCAAAGTAGAAAAATTCAATCTGGAAGGCGTTGACGGACAAGCCGAAACATGGAAAGATTTTGGAGAATGGTATTACAAAAGCCTGCTGACCGGAACTGATGAATTGCCTGCCGAAACGCGAAATAAAATCAAGCAGCTTGTAGGAAATGAGAAAAATCCGCGGGAAATTGCAAAAATCGTCTATAAATACGTACAGGATAAAACCAGGTATGTGAGCATTCAGGTCGGAATAGGTGGTTTCAAGCCCATGTTGGCCAAAGATGTAGATAAACTCGGTTATGGAGATTGTAAAGGGCTTTCAAATTACACCAGGGCGTTGTTGAATGTTGTGGGCATTACGGCCTATAATGTTATTATTTATGGCGACAGGTATAAAAGGAATATTCAATCTGACTTTGTTTCGGTACAAGGGAATCATATGATTCTGGCTATTCCCGACGGGGACGATTACATTTGGCTTGAATGTACAAACCAAACCTCGCCATTTGGCTATCAGGGAACCTTTACAGATAGCCGGAATGCACTTGTAATTAAACCTGAAGGCGGCGAAATAGTGAAGACAAAAGCCTATACGGAAAGTGACAACAGCCAGATTACAAAAGGAAGTTATGCCATATCGCCCGAAGGGAATATTTCAGGGAAAATGGCAATTGTCTCAAAGGGCGAGCAATATGATAGGGTTTATGGGAAAGTACGGTTGTCAAAAGAGGATGTTGATAATTATTACAAAAGCTATTTTAATAATATCAACAGCTTGAAACTGGCAAAAATAAATTTCAACGACGATCCCGATGCCATTGCGTTTACAGAGGAAATCGAACTTTCTGCACCAAATTACGCGTCAGGAAATAATGATAAACTGATGTTTGTCCTCAATGCATTTAATTTCAATTCCTATACCCCGAAACGTTACAGGGCACGCGAGAACCCTTTTGAAATTAATCGCGGCTTTTATGACTATGACGAGATAACAATTGAGCTTCCTGCCGGATATTCAATTGAAGCGATGCCTCAGAATTCTGAAATCAAGACCAAGTATGGCGAATACGAAACCAGCATTATGAAAAACGACAATAATACGATTACATACAAACGTACATTATCACTTAAAACCGGATTTTACGAGAGTAAAGAGTATGATGATTACCGTTTATTTCGCGAACAGATCTCAAGAAACGACAATGCAAAGATTATACTAACCAAGAAAATTTAAAATCATGAAAATAAATAAATCTATCCTCACTATTTTAATATTTATTATGGCTTTGTTTAGTGCGAATTCTCAAAAACTCGAGCTTGGAAAAGTTACAGTTGAAGAATTGCAACAAAAAGAGCATCCAAGGGAAGCGTCAGCCCCTGCAGCGGTTTTATTTGAAAAAGGAGAGAGTTACTTCAATTACTCCGAAAATTCAGGTTTTAGTATCGTTACTGAAATAGATGTAAAAATTAAAATTTATAAAAAGGAAGGCTATGAGTGGGCAAATAAATCGGTAAGTTATTATATCGGAGCCACTCCGTCCGAGAAGGTCTCATTTTCAAAAGCAATGACTTATAACCTCGTTGATGGCAAAATTGAAAAAACTAAACTTAAGAGTGACGGAGAATTTACTGAACAGGCTAATAAATACTGGGCTTTGAAAAAAATTACCATGCCAAATGTAAAAGAAGGTTCCATAATCGAATACAGGTATGTTATTGAATCACCTTTTATAACAACACTACCGGAGTGGTCATTTCAAAATATAATTCCGGTAAACTATTCGGAATATAAAACTATCATCCCTGAATTTTACACATACCAAACATTTTTTAAAGGATTTATTGCTCCGCAGGTATCTAAAACCCAGGACACCAAATATTTCATTGCTTCAAACAGGCAGTCAAATGGTTTGAACGAAGGTAGGACGGTTACCACGGATAAGATCGAATACTTGGTAAATAAATCCCTATATGTGGTCAAAGATGCCCCGGCTATGAAAGATGAGGCTTTTGTAAATAATATCAATAATTATATTACAAGTGTGTCCCATGAGCTTTCAATGACGAAATTCCCGAATTCACTGCCAAAAATGTATTCAACTGACTGGAATGCAGTCGTAAAAAATATATATGATAATGACAAGTTTGGTTCTGAACTTCACAAGACGAATTATTTCGAAGACGATATTAAAGCATTACTTTCAGGCGTCATTTCCAAAAGCGAGAAAATGGCTTTGATTTTTGATTATGTAAAATCCAGGATGAACTGGAATAATTATCTTGGATATTTATGTGACGATGGCGTAAAGTCGGCCTACAAAAACAAAACAGGGAATATTGCCGAAATTAAT
>CAZSDN010000023.1:10860-24182 GCA_964605595.1 uncultured Flavobacterium sp.
AATCTGATGCTTACAGCGATTCTAAAGTATGCAGGTTTAAATGCAAGTCCGGTTTTGGTCAGTACAAGATCAAATGGCATTGCGCTTTTTCCTAACCGTACAGCTTTTAATTATGTGATTGTCGCTGTAGAAGATAAGGATTCAGTAACTTTACTCGACGCAACAAGTAAATATGCACAGCCGAATATTTTACCTTTCCGGGCGCTAAATTGGCTAGGCACCTTAATCAGGGAAGATGGCAGCGTGCAAAGTATCGACCTGATGCCGCAAACAATATCCAGAGAGCAAATCAGTATGAATTATTCTATTTCCGCCGACGGGTCTGCAAAAGGAAAAATCAGAAGAATGTATTCTGATTATAATGCGCAGATTTTCAGGCAAAAAAACATGGGCGCAAAAGAGGACGATTATATTGAGAGAATAGAAAATGAGCTTAAAATTGAGATTTCCGAATATTCAAGGCCAGAGGTTAATGATCTGAAACAACCTGTAATGGAGACATTTTCTTTTACGGGAACTAATCTTTGCGATATTGCCGGGGATAAAATTTATTTTTCACCGCTGCTTTTCTTTGCAACTATACAAAATCCATTTGTACAGGAAAAGCGTGAATATCCCGTTGATTTTGGTTTTCCGCATCAGGATAAATATATGATCAGTATCGATATTCCAGACGGTTATGAAATTGAATCAACTCCGGCAACGGCCTCAATCCAAACCGAGCGTGGTATCTGTGGTTTTAAATATTCAATTCAGCCTAACGGTAATAAAATCCAGCTGATTTTTTCTCAGGATATTATGCTTCCCATCGTTAACTCTACTGATTATGAAACGTTAAAAAATGTATTTCAAATGCTTGTGTCGAAGCAAACAGAAAAAATTATCCTAAAAAAAGTATAAATGCAAAAATATTTATTACCCATCGTGGCGCTTTTTTTATTTCAGAACAGTAACTCACAGAAGTTCAATCTGGGTAAAATTTCTATAAAAGAGCTTGAAGAAAAGGTGCATCCATTGGATTCATCTGCTGCTGCATCCGTACTTTACAATAAAGCAAAAACCCATTTTGTCTATTCTGAACGGAAAGGTTTTACGGCAGTACACGAATTTGAGATACGAATCAAGATCTATAAGAAAGAAGGCCTTGATTATGCAAATTATGAGGTTCCTTACAGGATATTTTATGAAAATCTGGATCCGGATATTCTTACCGTTTCAGATGCAGTTACCTATAATCTCGTAAACGGAAAAATTGAAAAAACAAAATTAACCGACGACGGTAAGTTTAAAGAAAAAGTAAACAAATATTGGCGCACGATTACCATTGCATTGCCAAATGTGAAAGTCGGTTCGGTAATCGAGTTTAAATATATACACAAGACCGAGAATATTTTATCTTTTCCAACCTTTGTTTTCCAAAAAGGGATTCCGGTTAATTTTGCCGAATACCGTACTGAAATACCCATATATTATAGATACAAATCTGTTGTAAAAGGTTTTCTAAAGCCTGAAACTAAGAATGATGTCGAGAATGCATATCAGAGTACCGTTGTAAGCGCCGGCCATGCACAAGAAAGGGTTATGCTGGATTATAAACAGATTATTTCAACCCATACTTTAAAAGACATCCCGGCGCTGAAAAAAGAAGTCTACATAGATAACATTGATAATTACCGGTCATCGATAGATTATGAACTTGAGGTTATCAAAAAACCAGATGCGGCGGATAAAAATTTTTCTAAAACATGGGAAGGCGTCGCCAAAACCATTTTTGAAAATGAGGACTTTGGAAAACAACTAAAGCAATGGGATTATTTTGATACCGAATTACGACAATTGCTGCAAGGTGTTGAATCCCGTGAAGATAAAATCAAAGTGATTTTCAATCATGTAAAAACAAAAATGAATTGGAATAACCGAGTGGGTATATATGCGGACAAAGGTGTAAAAAGTGCATTCACTGAAAGAACAGGAAATGCAGCCGAAATCAATTTTATACTTATCTCAATGCTCAATGCATCGGGCGTTATGGCCAGGCCGGTTTTGTTAAGCACCATCGATAATGGCATTGCGCAGTTCCCCAATCAAACAGCGTTCAATTATGTGGTTGCTTTAACTGAATTGAACGGAAAGCCCTTACTTCTTGATGCAACTCATAAATATGCGGCAAATAACGTTCTTCCTCAATATGCGTTAAACTGGAGCGGCAGGGCCTTAGACCAACATGGAAATTCGGAAGAAATCAATTTGGCTCCTGAAACCCTGTCAAAATATACGGCAAATATCATGGCCGAAATAAGTAAAGAAGGAAAGATTTCAGGGAAAGCCAGGGTTTTCAGATCAGACCACGAAGCATTTGATTGGCGGAAAAAAAATGTGGGAATGAATAGGGAAAATTATATCGAAAAATTCGAAAACAGCCTGAGCCAGACGCAAATTAAAAATTATTCGATAGAAAACGAGAAAATATCCGATCAGCCAATACTCGAGGCATTTGATTTTGAGTCGGATAACCTGGTCGATGTAATTGGCGATAAAATGTATATTCAGCCATTGCTCTTTTATGCCAATACAAAGAACCCTTTTTCACAGGAAGAAAGAAAGCTCCCGATTTATTTTGGTTATCCAAAACAAAATAAATATTCAATAAACCTTGAAATTCCCGAAGGATATGCGATAGAATCAATCCCTGAATCGATCTCACTGGCCACTGGCGAAGATGTAGGTTCATTCAGATACAATGTTCAGGCGTCGGGCAAGAAGATACAAATAACAGTTATCACTGACATAAATGAAATGTTGGTTTCGCAGGAATTCTATCCGGTTTTAAAAAACTATTTCCAACGGGTAAGCGTGAAACAAGGTGAGAAAATCATCCTCAAAAAACTATAAAAATGGATTTGAAAAATTCACAGCTCGAAGTCGATAATTGGATAAAAAACCACGGAGTCCGGTATTTCAATGAGCTGACAAATATGGCACAACTCACTGAAGAAGTCGGTGAAGTAGCACGGATTATCGCACGCCGTTACGGTGAGCAATCTGAAAAAGACAGTGACAAAAACAAAGACCTTGGGGAAGAATTAGCCGATGTGGTTTTCGTGGTTTTATGCCTTGCAAACCAAACCGGCGTAGACCTTCAGGCGGCTTTTGATAAGAAAATGGACTTGAAAACCAAACGTGACCACGACCGGCATCACAATAATGATAAACTGAAATAGTGGATTTACAATTCCTGAAATCATCAGTGAAAACCGGAAGCCATATTTCAATTTCCGGTTCAAAATCTGAAACGAACCGCTTGCTTTTGCTTCAGGCTTTGTTTTCTGGGATTTCTTTGAAAAATGTTTCCAATTCCGATGATTCGGAAGCAATGGCAAAAGCACTTTCTTCCAGTTCGGATGTAATCGATATTCATCACGCCGGAACAGCGATGCGTTTTTTAACCGCATATTTTTCCATTCAGGAAAATAAGGAAGTTATTCTAACCGGTTCATTCCGAATGAAAGAGCGCCCGATTTCAATCTTGGTCGATGCTTTACGCCAATTGGGTTCAGCAATTGAATATCTTGAACAAGATGGTTTTCCGCCACTGAAAATCACGGGAAAAAAACTCGTAAAAAATAAAGTCACGCTGAAAGCAAATGTCAGCAGCCAGTATATTTCCGCACTTTTATTGATCGCGCCAAAACTCGAAAACGGAATTGAAATTACGCTCGAAGGCGAAATCACATCGGTTCCTTACATAAAGATGACATTGGATTTGCTGAATGAAGCCGGAATTGAAACGGCGTTTGCCAATAATGCCATTACAGTAAATCCCAAATTCCAAATCCCACATCCCACATCCATAATAATCGAATCCGACTGGAGTTCTGCATCCTATTTTTATTCCGTGATCGCTTTGTCAGAAATCGGAACACAAATCACGCTTTCAAGTTATAAAGCAAGTAGTTTTCAGGGAGATTCCGCTTTGGCAGAAATTTACAAAAACTTTGGAGTAGAAACGGTTTTCATAGGAAATGAAATCACACTTCGCAAAGACAATTATCAATTGTCAACTATTAATTGTCAATTAAACAAAACTCCGGATATCGCCCAAACCATTGCAGTAACTTGCTTCGGGCTCGGAATTCCCTGTCATTTAACCGGGCTGCATACGCTAAAAATCAAGGAAACAGACCGTCTTGAAGCATTAAAAGCCGAACTCGAAAAACTTGGCGCAAAAGTTTCAATTACAAATGACAGCCTCATCTTGGAAGCTTCTTCTAAAATAAATCAAAACATAAAAGTCGCCACTTATAACGACCATCGGATGGCAATGTCTTTTGCGCCTTTAGCATTAAAAGTCCCAATAATCATCGAAAATGCCGAAGTAGTTTCAAAATCCTACCCTGATTTTTGGAATGATTTAAAATCCATAGGTTTTGCTTTTCAGGAAATTTGATTTTCATAAATCCTTTAATGATAAGGCTAAACCGTTCACTTCCAAAAATAAACCCTAAAACACTTGACAACGCCTATTCGACAATCGTATATTTGCACCTCAAATAAAAAATCTACATGAAATTATCGCACTTCAATTTCAATTTACCTAAAGAATTATTAGCAGAATTTCCAGCAGAAAACAGAGACGAATCTAGGTTAATGGTCATTAACCGCAAAACAAAAACTATCGAGCACCGCATGTTCAAGGACGTCATCGAGTATTTTGATGAAGGAGACGTACTGATTTTAAATAACACCAAAGTTTTTCCCGCACGTTTATACGGAAACAAAGAAAAAACCGGAGCGCGTATCGAAGTATTTTTGCTTCGCGAGCTGAATGCCGAACAGCGCCTTTGGGACGTTTTGGTTGATCCGGCCAGAAAAATCCGTATCGGGAATAAATTATATTTCGGCGATGACGATTCATTGGTTGCCGAAGTTATCGATAACACAACATCACGCGGAAGGACGTTGCGTTTCCTTTACGACGGTTCCTACGACGAATTCCGCAACAAGCTTACAGAACTTGGCGAAACGCCAATCCCAAAATACATCAACCGCGAAGTAACTCCGGAAGATGCAGAGCGTTACCAAACCATTTATGCAAAAGAAGAAGGAGCTGTTGCCGCGCCAACTGCCGGTTTGCACTTTTCAAAACACCTTTTGAAGCGTTTGGAAATCAAAGGAGTAAATTTTGCCGAAGTGACACTTCATGTTGGTTTGGGAACATTCAACCCGGTTGAGGTTGAAGATTTGTCGAAACACAAAATGGATTCGGAAGAGCTAAAAGTTACACAGGAAGCCTGCGATATCGTGAACAATGCGAAAGCAAACAAAAAACGTGTTTGTGCTGTTGGAACAACTTCCATGCGTGCCATTGAAAGCTCGGTTTCGTCAGCGAGAACTTTAAATCCTTACGATGGCTGGACAAACAAGTTCATTTTTCCACCGCACGATTTCAGTATCGCTGATTGCATGATTACGAATTTCCACACGCCAAAGTCAACATTATTGATGATGATTTCTGCGTTTACCGGCCATGATTTGATGAAAAAAGCATACGAAGAAGCAATAAAGGAAAATTATAAATTTTACTCTTACGGCGACGCAATGCTAATTTTATAAGAATTTTCAAATAACTTAAATCCTGCTATTCGGCAGGATTTTTTATTTTTGGGCGTGCCCTTTCAGGTCGGGCTGTACGCTCCAATCTTTTTGAAATTCTCGTTCCTCGAATTCAAAAAGGATTTCCGCTTCCATCCCTCACGCAAATCTGCGGTACTTTTGAACTTTGTACCAAACTAAATATTGATTACTTTTACATTCCAAAAAAAAATTACCAGATGACTTTCCAAAATACCCGCGAATTTGCACAGCAGCTTGATGCTCAGGACGAATTGAGAAAATACAGGGACGAATTCACATTCCCGCAGCATAACGGTAAAAACGTTGTTTATTTTACAGGAAATTCCCTCGGATTACAGCCAAAACGTGCCGTGAAATACATTCAGGATGTTATGGATGATTGGGCAAACCTCGCTGTCGAAGGGCATTTTTATGCCGAAAAGCCTTGGTGGGATTATCAGGAACGTTTCGCTGAGCCGCTAAGTAAGATCGTTGGCGCAAAACCATCCGAAATTACGGTAATGAATACATTGACCGTAAACCTTCATTTGTTAATGGTTTCGTTTTACCGCCCGACGAAAACGCGTTACAAAATTATTTGTGAGGAAAAAGCATTTCCATCGGATCAATATATGTTCCAGAGCCAGGTGCATTTTCATGGCTTTGATACGAAAGACACAATTGTCGAAATCAAGCGCCGCGAAGGAGAAAACAATATCCGCCTTGAAGATGTTTTATCCAAAATTGAAGAAGTTGGTGATGAACTGGCTTTGGTTTTAATCGGTGGAGTGAATTATTACACCGGACAGGTTTTCGATATCAAAACCATTACCGAAGCCGGGCATAAAGCCGGAGCAATCGTTGGCTGGGATTTGGCTCATGCCGCAGGAAACATCAAATTGGAATTGCACGGCTGGAATGTTGATTTCGCCGCATGGTGCAGTTATAAATACATGAACTCAGGGCCGGGAAATGCTTCGGGTTGTTTTATACACGAGAAATTCCACAGCGATAAAAAACTACCGCGTTTTGCCGGTTGGTGGGGACATAACAAAGAACGCCGTTTCAAAATGGAACCTGATTTTGATCCGGTTCAGGGAGCCGGCGGCTGGCAAATCAGTAATCTTCCAATTCTAACTTTAGCGCCATATCTAGCTTCAGTAGAAATGTTTGCCGAAATCGGAATGGAAAAACTAATCGCAAAAAGAGACAAAATTACATCCTATCTCGAATTCATTCTTCATGAGATTGACAAAGAAGTTGATAGTACTTTTGAAATCATTACACCTTCAAGCCCTGAAGAAAGAGCATCACAATTATCGGTTTTCTTACATGGAGAAGGTCGTCCATTATTCGATTATCTTATGAAAAACGGTGTAATAACCGATTGGCGTGAACCAAATGTAATTAGACTTGCGCCTGTACCGTTGTATTGTTCTTATGAAGACATGTATGATTTCGGGCAAATATTAAAAAAGGGGATTCAGGAAAATTAAAAATACAGGAATCAGTTTCAGATACACAAAAAAATAAAATGACTAAGCAGGAAAAAATAAACTCTTTCGATCCATCACAACCCGGACTAGCCGACGAAAGTATTTTCGGATTACCATTTACTTCCGAAGAAAGCGAAATTATAATCATTCCCGTTCCTTGGGAAGTTACCGTAAGTTACGGAGCTGGCGCTTCAGAAGGCCCGGAAGCAATTCTCGACGCATCGTTTCAGGTAGATTTGCATCATCAGGAATTCCCCGAATTGTGGAAACTCGGAATCTTTCTCGACCTGAATGAGCAAACCGAACAATGGGCATCCGATAGCGCAAAATATAAAAAACTCGCACAGCCAATCATCCACGCTTTGGAAAGCGGTGAGAAAATAAGCGAAAATCCGGCATTGCAATCAGATTTGGATAAAATCAACAAGATTTGCAGTGAACTTCACCAACAAGTTCAGGAACGAGTAATTTATTGGGCAAAAAAAGGAAAAAAAGTTGCGCTTTTAGGCGGAGACCATTCAACGCCCCTTGGGTATTACCAGGCTTTGGCAACACAGCACGATGATTTCGGGATTTTGCACCTTGATGCCCATATGGATTTACGGATTGCTTACGAAGGATTTACTTATTCGCATGCCTCAATCATGTATAATGCATTGCAGATTCCGCAGATTTCCAAAATTGTACAAGTCGGGATCCGGGATTTTTGCGAGCAGGAAGTTGAAGTGGCTCTCAATAACCGTGTTTTGGTTCACACCGATATGGATCTGAAAGCAGAAACTTTTACCGGAATAACCTGGGAACAGCAATGCGATAAAATAATTGCGTCGCTTCCGCAGAAAGTAGCGATCAGTTTTGATATTGATGGAATGTATCCCTGGTATTGCCCAAATACAGGAACTCCGGTTCCGGGAGGATTTTCGTTCGAGCAGGCCGCTTATCTGTTAAGCAAATTAGCCGAAAGCGACAAAGAGATCATTGGTTTCGATTTGGTCGAAGTGGCACCGGGCGAAGACGACTGGGACGGAAATGTTGGCGCAAGGATGCTGTTTCACATGTGCGGTGTTTTTGCCAAATCACAAAAAATGGAAACAGGAAAGAAAATCAGTTTCAACCGATAATAAAAAAACTCCCAATTTAGGGAGTTTTTTATTTTCTGTTTAAGGTCGTCTGCCGGTTGCCAATCGGTATAAAATACCAATGATTGCAAGTACCAATAAAATGTGGATCAAGCTTCCAACAGCTTCTCCAAACCCGAAATAACCTATCAGCCACCCCAGGATCAGGATTATAACAATCCAGGAAATTAAATCTCTCATAGTATAAATTTGTTACGGTTAATATATTAAAGTTAGCGATTATGCAAGAGAACGGCTTTCTATTTTTATTATATTTAACAGTGAATAGAGCTCAGGTTTTGATTGTTTAAACAAAAAGACTTATGAACCAAACTTTAATTCTGATTGTCTGAATCTGTCGAATAATTAAAAACTCCATAAACTGGTCGTTTGTCACCGTGAATAACCATATCATTTCTCTTATATTTGTCTGACAAAATGTTTTTCATGAAAATACTTAAGAAATTCCTGTTAGCTGTTTTAGCAGTCATTCTGCTGATTGTAATTGTGATTATCAGTTATGGATTTTACCTGAAACCAAAATATAGCGGCGAACTCGAACTAAAAAATGTTTCAACAGAAACCATCGTTTATTTTGACGATTTTGGAGTTCCGCATATTTATGCCGAGTCACAAAAAGATGCAATGGTCGCCCTTGGATATGTTCATGCGCAGGATCGTTTATGGCAAATGGAACTCATGCGCCGCATTGCGCCCGGAAGATTGTCCGAGATATTCGGAAATAAACTCGTTAAGACCGATAAGCTTTTCGCAAGCCTCGGAATTGAAGAAGCTTCTGAAACTGCAGTAGCTTCTTTAGATAAAAACAGTCAGGAATATCAGCTGGCAGTTTCCTATCTCGACGGAATAAACCAGTTCATGGATGAAGGGCAAACTCCGGTAGAGTTTACTTTGGTTGGCGTGAAAAAACAGCATTTTACGCTGAAAGATGTTTACAATATTTTCGGATATATGTCTTTCAGTTTTGCTATGGCCCAAAAAACCGATCCGTTATTGACTTCACTTCGGGATAGTTTGGGAGTTGCCTATCTTGAAGATTTTGGGATTGACGGTTCACTCAATACGACCCGGATAAAAAACTACAAAGGCAAATCTGAAGATTATATTGAAATTTCAAAATCGATTGCTGCTTTGCTGGAAAATTCACCGGTTCCGCCTTTTGTCGGAAGCAACAGCTGGATCGTTGGCCCGCAGAAAACAAAAAACGGGAAAGTGATTTTCGCCAATGATCCGCATATTGGTTTTTCGCAACCGGGAACCTGGTATGAAGCGCATATCGTAGCGCCGGATTATGAAATGTACGGTTATTACCTCGCCGGAACGCCATTTCCGTTGCTTGGCCATAACCGTGATTATGCATACGGTTTGACAATGTTTGAGAACGATGACATCGACTTTTTTTACGAAAATCAAAATCCATCGAATGAAAATCAGTACCAAACCCAACAAGGTTGGATGAATTATACGGTTAAAGAAAAAACGATTGTCGTTAAAGACAGCCTTGACGTGAAGCTGAAAATCAAAATATCAAATCACGGGCCTGTAATGAACGGAATCCTTGATGGAATCCAGGAAAAGAAACCGGTTTCACTTTCTTGGATTTACACGCAACAGCCTTTGCAAATCCTTGAAGCGGTTTACGGGCTTTCGCATGCAAAAAATATGGAAGATTTCCATCAGAAAGTCGGATTGATCGCCGCGCCGGGCTTGAATGTGATGTATGGCGATGCGAAAAACAATATAGCCTGGTTCGCTTCGGGAAAGTTATACAAACTTGATAAATCCGTGAATCCGAATTTTATCCTTGACGGAACAAACGGAATTGATGATAAAAGGGAATTTCTCGATTTCAGTAAAAATCCTTCGGCGGTAAATCCATCGTGGCAGTATGTTTATTCGGCAAATAACCAGCCCGAACCAATTGACGGTTATTTATATCCCGGATATTATCTTCCGGAAGACCGCGCAAAACGAATCGATCATTTACTGTCATTCAAAAATGATTGGGATAAATCTTCGATTCAGAAAATGATTACTGATAATATTTCTTCTGTTTCATCAGAAGTTGTTGCTGTTTTTCTTCAGAATATTGCAACTGAAAATCTTTCGGAAAACCAAAAGGAAGCTGTCGAAATCCTGAAAAGCTGGAAAGGCTCGAACAATTATGAGGATGTCGCTCCAACGATTTACAATAAATGCATCACGCGTTTTCTAGAAAATACATTTAAAGATGAAATGGGCGGGGAGCGGTTCAAGCTTTTCAACAATACGCATTTGCTCAAGCAGATTATTGCGCCGGTTATCAAAAATGAAAATTCAGTTTGGTGGGATAATTCCAAAACTCCGGAAAAGGAAACGCGCAAGATTGTCCTCGGAAAATCCTTTAAGGAAGTAATTGCCGCCTTGGAAAAACAATTAGGGAATGATGTGAATTCATGGAAGTGGAATCGTGTACATACTGTCGAGCATCAGCATTCGTTTGGTTCGGTTGCGGCTTTAAAACCGTTTTTTAATGTCGGGCCTTTTGCAATTGACGGTTCGAATGAAGTTATCAATAATACATTTTTTGAATTTGCAGAAAGCGGTGAATATAAAGTCAAAGGCGGGCCTTCAACACGCCGTGTCATTGATTTTTCAGACATTGAAAATAGCATGAGCATTCTTCCGACAGGACAATCGGGGAACTTTTTAAGCAAACATTACAATGATCAGGCTGAAATGTATAATGCAGGAAAATTCCGAAAAATGAAATTAAACAAGAAAGAAATTATCAATACTTCAACTAAACTTGTGTTTAAGCCGAAAGCGAAGAATAACGCCAAATAAATCAATTTTCAAGCCTTATTCTATTGATTATTACTTAATTTTACCACGTCAAAGTTTACAGAAAATCCTGATGCATACATCTCAAAAAATTGCTATTGTCGGATCCGGTTTAGTCGGTTCGCTTTTGGCGATTTACCTCAAAAAAGCCGGCCATACCGTTCATGTTTACGATAGGAGCAAAGATATCCGAAACATAACTTTTTCAGGCCGTTCCATAAATCTGGCAATGTCTGACCGTGGCTGGAAAGCATTAGACGGAGTTGGTATTGGCGATGAGGTTCGATCGATTGCAATTCCGATGGATAAACGCGCGATCCATTTAAAAGACAACCTCAAGTTTCAGGATTACGGAAAAGAAGGCGAAAGTATTTATTCGATTTCACGTGGCGTTCTGAACCGGAAAATGATCGATTTGGCTGAAAAAGCCGGAGCCGAATTCTTTTTTGAGCAAAAAGTCTGGGATGTTACGCTTTCTGATGCGACGCTTCATATTGGCGAAACAGAAAGGAGCGAATGGACGGATGCGAAATACGATATTGTTTTTGGAGCCGATGGTGCGTTTTCAAGAATCCGCCACAGAATGCAGCGGCAGAGCATGTTTAACTATTCGCAGGAGTTTGTGAGCATGGGTTATAAGGAATTGAACATTCCGCCAAATGCTGACGGAAGCCATAAACTGGATAAGAATTCATTTCACATTTGGCCGCGCGGTGAATATATGTTGATCGCTTTGCCGAACCTTGACGGAAGTTTCACGTGTACGCTTTTTATGCCTTTTGAAGGAGAAAATTCGTTTGAATCTTTAAAAGAAAGAAAAGATGTTGAAGCATTTTTTGAAAAAAACCTTCCCGATACAATTGATGTGATTCCGAAACTTGCTGAAGATTTCTTTAAAAATCCAACAAGTACTTTGGTTACAATGAAATGCTATCCGTGGACATTTGAAGATAAAGTAGCCTTAATTGGTGATGCCTGCCATGCGATTGTGCCGTTTTACGGGCAAGGAATGAATGCCGGTTTTGAAGATATTACCGTTTTGAATGAAATGATTGAAAAGTTTGGCGATGACTGGAGCAGGATTTTTTTAGAATACCAGAAATCGAGAAAACCGAATACCGATGCAATCGCGGAACTTTCTTACCGTAATTTCATGGAAATGAGCTCTAAGACTGCAGATGAGAAATTTTTACTTCAGAAAAAAATCGAAAAGCATTTTTCAGACAAGCACCCCGATAAATGGATTCCGTTATACAGCCGCGTAACTTTTAGCCACAGGCCTTATGCGGAAGCTTTGGCAATTGGCGATTTTCAGAATTCCATTATGGAAGAAATCCTGAAAATCGACAATATTGAAAATATCTGGGACAGTAAAATTGTTGAAGATAAGATTATTGCGCTTTTGGGGCAGGAATAATTTTGTCGCTTTCCAATGGCGATCGTGGTATTTTTTTCGTCGCCGGGCGCATTAGAACGCGCAAAGTACTGTCGTTGTTGAAATAGCTGAACATCCAGTTGATAAAAATCATTAGTTTGTTTTTTACGCTTAATATCAGCATTAAGTGAACAAACATCCAGGTAAACCAGGCAAATCTTCCCTGAAAACTGAATTTTGGTAAATCAACAACTGCTTTTCTTTTTCCAACAGTTGCCATCGAACCTTTATCATGGTATTCAAATTCTTTTTCAGGCTGGTTTTTTAAGCGAAGTTTAAGGTTTTTAGCCAAAACACGCCCTTGTTCAATAGCAACGGCCGCGACCTGCGGATGGCTGTTTGGGTATTTTGGAGTGGACATAAATGCGATGTCGCCAATTGCGTAAACGTCATTTACATTCTGGATTTTATTAAATCGGTCCACAATGTAACGGTTTCCGCGCGCAAGATTTTCGGGAGCAATGCCTTCAATTTTATTTCCTGTAACTCCGGCAGCCCAAATTACATTTCTGGCTTCGATGGTTTCGCCACTTTTTAACGAAACGGTTTTCCCGTCATAACCGCTTACTACATTGTCGGTTTTTACGATTACGCCTAACTCTTCAAGGTATTTTCGTGACATTTTCTGAGAATCCTTACTCATCGGATTCAGTACATTCGGAGAACTTTCGACAAGGAAAATGGTAAGTTTTGAAAAATCCTGATCGGGGTAATCTTTCGGGAGCACATTTTTTTTCATTTCTGCCAAAGCACCGGCAAGCTCGACTCCGGTTGGCCCGCCGCCAACGATTACGAAATTCATCAGCGATTGAAGTT
>CAZSDN010000023.1:24192-31746 GCA_964605595.1 uncultured Flavobacterium sp.
AGTTCTTCGGGTTTGGCTATTAATGTATCTTCAAATGTTTGTAAAATCCTGTTTCGTAATTGCAGTGATTCAGGAACCGACTTCATTGGAAAAGCAAAATTTTCAATTTCAGTGTTTCCGAAATAATTTGTTGTGCATCCGATAGAAATTACAAGATAATCATAGGTGAAATCTTCAATTGACGTTTTTACGGTTTTGGTTTCGGTGTCGACCGATAAGACTTCGGCAATTCGTATGCGGACGTTTTTTGTATGATGGAAAACTTTGCGCAAAGGAAAAGAAATACTCGCAGGTTCAAGCCTTGCCGTAGCAACCTGATACATTAAAGGCTGAAATTGGTGGTAATTGTTTTTGTCGATTAAAAGGACATCGTAATTCGTGTTTTCAAGATCCTGCGCAAGCCGTAGACCGGCAAATCCCGCGCCGAGAATCACAATTTTTTTCGGAGTTCCCATAGTTGCTGATTAGTCTTTCAAAGTTACGAAATGCCTTTGTTTTACAGCTCTTATGTTAACTTTTTGTATAGAAAAATACTCTATTTTTTGAAGATGAAATACACTGCAAGGATAAGAAATATAAATCCGATTGCATGATTCCAGCGAAAAGTTTCGTTTTTAAAGAACAAAAGTGAAAAAATAACGAATATTACTAATGTTATCACTTCCTGAATAACTTTTAATTGCATCAATGAAAATGGGCCGCCGTTTCCTTCATAGCCAATTTTATTTGCCGGAACCTGAAAAAAGTACTCAAATAGTGCCAAACCCCAACTAATTAATACAATAGTTATCAGCCCGGCATTTTCAAACCACTTTAATTCTTTAAATTTTAAATGCCCATACCAGGCTAGGGTCATAAAAATATTCGATAGAATCAATAGAAAAATTGTATAAAATCCTTTCATCGTAACAATAATTAAGATAATTTGTAATTAATAAGGGTGAAATTTATAAATCCGAAGCCCTTTCAGGTTATCAGAATGTAAAATTAACGTTAACCACAATAAAATTAGTAAGAATAGAGTTATTAAATAAGTGGATTGAGATATTTAGATTATTGTTTATTTGTTAATAAATCGATCATTTAGCATAACTAAATTATCAAATATTTTAAAATTCATGCCTAAGAATAGTTTATTGCTAAAATACAGATGAAAATATTGATTTTCTTGGAGTTTTATGGCACTGAAATTTATTGTTAATAATATATAAATTGTATTTTTTTATTTTTTTATATCTACTAAAAATATAAATTTGTCGTTCTGATAAAAATATTTTAACAATTCTATCTTACAAAGATTAACCTTAAAATTTAAAAACTAAAATTAAAAAAAATGGCAAATGCAGGAAACGCTAGTGTAGCGAAAAAAGAAACCGGTTCAAACGGAGGAAGTATAATCTCTGGGATTATTATTATAGTATGTGTATTCATCGGGGTTTTGTTATGGAGATTTGTGATGGGAGACGCATCTAACTTTGAGAATAATGATCCTGAAAAAGGACATCCGATTAACACATTGGGGATGGTTTATAAAGGAGGTTTTATCGTACCGGTATTATTAGGGATGTTTTTGATGGTTGTTGTGTTTTCTATCGAGCGTTTCTTTGTAATATCTAAAGCGGCTGGAACAGGAAGCCTTGATAAATTTATGAAAAACATCAATTCAAACATTACTTCAGGTAATATTGAAGCTGCAATTGCTGATTGCGATAAACAACAAGGTTCAGTTGCGAATGCTGTAAAATCAGGATTGATTAAATATCAGGATGTTAAGAGAGAAGGCTTTTCAAGCGAAGAGGCGTCTGAGATGATCCATAAAGAAGTTGAAGAAGCGACTTCATTGGAAATGCCAATGTTGGAGAAAAACCTTACAATCATCTCAACTTTGGTTTCTTTAGGAACACTTGCTGGTCTTCTTGGGACGGTATCGGGTATGATTAAAGCGTTTGGTGCATTGGCAACTTCTGGTACTCCAGATCAGTCTGCCCTTGCAACAGGTATTTCTGAAGCACTTATCAATACTGCAACGGGTATTGCTACTTCGGCTTTAGCAATCGTAATGTATAACTTCTTTACTTCTAAAATCGATACGTTGACTTATTCAATTGATGAAGCTGCAACAACTATTGTGAACACTTACAGAAAAGTAAGAGGAAGCTTAAAATAAGATAAATTAAGAAATATGGCTAAAATAAAAATGTCCAAGAAAGCTACGGCTATCGACATGACGGCGATGTGCGACGTTGCTTTCCTTCTGCTGACGTTCTTTATTCTTACTGCTACCGCAAAACAACCGGAACCATTGCCTGTGAGTACACCAAACTCAACAGTACAGGTAAAGTTGCCTGATACAGATTTGGCTATTATAACTATTGGTGATAGCGGAAAAGTTTTCTTCGGAGTAAAGGGGCAAGACGTAAGAAAGCGTACATTGGAATTAATGTCAGAGAAATATAAAGAACTTGCATTAAACGAGAGCGATAAAGCGAAATTCGGCTTGTTAGACGAATTTGGTGTCCCTACAAATCAGCTGAAAACATTGTTGGATATAAAATCTGCTGATAGGAATCAGAAAGGTTTGCAAAAAGGCATCCCACATGATTCATTGGATAACCAATTAGCAGACTGGGTTCGTTCGGCTAGAAATGCAAACGCTGAAATTAATGAGAAGCAATTAAATTTTGCTATCAAAGGCGATGCTAAAGAGCAGTATCCTGAAATTAAAAAGATCATGGATATCTTACAGGATCAAAAGGTAAATAAATTCAATCTAGTTACGGGACTTAGGAACGATAACTTTTAATTACAACACATATAATGGCTGAATTAAATACAGGTGACAGTGGTGGTGGTAAAGGCGGAAAAGTAAGAAGTAAAAAGCAAAATTCTACAGTTGATTTAACAGCGATGGTAGATTTAGCATTCTTACTGATCACGTTCTTTATGTTAACCACTTCGTTATCCAAACCCCAATCAATGGATTTGGGAATGCCTGATAAAAATAAAGACAAGACTGAGGAAATTCTAATCGCTGATGCCAGAACATTAAATATTGTTATTGGTCCAAATGATAAATTGCAGGCTTATATGGGTCAGTTTAGAGACCCAATTGAGGCTCCTAAAGATTTTTCCTACGGTAAGGCAGGTATTAGAACGAAGATTCTTGAGAAAATACAATCAGTGCCTATTACAATGAATGACCCTAAAAAAGGATTGATCGTTTTAATTAAAGCATCAAAAGAATCAAATTATAAGAATTTAGTTGATGTTCTTGATGAGATGGCGATTTGCAAAGTTCCTACTTATGCAATCGTTGATATTACTAAAGAGGAAGAAGCTTTATTCAACTAAAATATAGATTATGAAATTAGATATATTTAACGGGAATTGGATAGACATGGTTTTCGAAGGTCGTAACAAAAGTTACGGTGCTTACGAATTACGGAAGAAAAGTTCAAAAAGAGCTTTAACTGCTCTGATAATTGGATCCTTCGTTTTTTCTGCTCTTTTAGCTCTTCCGGTTTTTTGGCCTGAAAGTAAAGCTAAAGAAGAAGAAAAAGTTACAATGGTAGATATGGCAGATTTAGCACCGCCACCAGAAGATAAACCATTGGTTCCACCGCCACCGCCACCGCCACCGGCTCCAAAAATTGACGAAGTAAAATTCGTTAAGCCAAAAGTTGTTGAAAAAGAAAAGGTAGTTGAAGAAATTAAGACTATTGAAGAACTTAAAGACAAAAACGTCGGTGCAAAAGATATTGAAGGCCGTGACGATGGTAAAATTGTAATCGACGAACCATCGGGCGAAGGCGATAAAAATGCCAAAATTGTCGATGACAACCAAGTTTATACCGCGGTTGAAGTAAAACCCGATTTTCCAGGCGGAATCCAAAAGTTCTACCAATACGTTCAGAAAAACTTCAGATTGCCTGAAGACGAAGAAATAAAAGGTAAAATAATCGTGCAATTTGTTGTTGAAAAAGACGGTAGTCTTACTGATATCAAAGTATTAAGAGATTTAGGTTTTGGTACGGGTAAAGAAGCAGAAAGACTTTTGAAAAACTGTCCGAAGTGGAAACCTGGAATTCAAAACGGACGTCCTGTACGAGTGCTTTATTCGTTGCCAATCAGTGTAGTAACAGGCGGATAATGTACGATAGAAATACGCATGAAAGAGTTCAGAAATCGTCTAAAGGGCGATTTCTTCTCGTTATAGGAATATTGTTTTTTTTGGTATATCTTATATTGGGAATCGTGATCATATTTTGGGATAAATTTCCATTTAAGCTGCAAAATGAGTACCGGATTGCTTTCGGAATATTACTGATTGTCTATTCCTTCTTTCGTTTCGTAAGACTTTTACAAAAAAAATAGCTATGCTTAAAATCAAAAATTTCTACGGCAAAGTCAGTTTTTCCTTTGCTTTTGCACTCCTTTTTTTTATGGGTTGTAAGGGTGAAAAAGATAAAGAGACAATCCTTACAGGTAAGGCAATAGTTTATGCTGATGAAACTCTACAGTCTATTGTTGAAGATCACATAGAGGTTTTTGAAAGTCAGTATAAAGCAGATTTAGAGCAGGTCAACAAATCGGAGTCAGAAATTGTAAACCTAATGCTTCAAGGAAAAGCAGAAATAGCTGTTTTGTCAAGAAGGCTTTCCGCTGTTGAGGAAAAAGAATTTGTCAGCCGAAATATTTCACATAGGATTACCTTGATTGCTTTTGATGCGGTTGTATTTATTTCAAACAAGAAATCAGGTGATACGATTGTAGATCTACAGGAAGTGGTTAATTTGATGCAAGGTAAATCAAGTAAGATTAAAGGATTAGTTTTCGATAATCCGAATTCAAGTACCGCAAGGTTTATGGATAGTATTGCAAATGTGCCAAAAGGCCCAAAAAATAATATATATTCACTGAATTCGCATGAGGAAGTCCTGAAGTATGTTTCCGAAAATTCTGAAGTTATTGGTGTAGTGGGTTTAAATGCAATAGCGCGGCCTTACCCAAAGTGGCAAAAATACACAGACAAGATAAATGTTTTAGGTGTAAAAAATGTTAAAGGAAAACCTAACGATCAATATTATTATAAACCTAATCAGGCCAATTTGGGCGCGGGTTTATATCCTATGAGAAGAGAAGTTTTTGTGTTAAATTATCAAGGCACGGCAGGTTTGGGCATGGGTTTTGCCTCTTTCGCGGCCGGAGAAATAGGACAGCGAATAGTTTTACAATCAGGATTATTACCTGTGCGTATTCCGGAGCGGAATATAGTTGTCCGAAAAGAAGTAATGAATAATAAATAAATACGATCAAGATGAATAAATTAAAAATTTTCAGCATTGCCTTATTCTTTTTCGGGGCAGCAAATTATGCCCAGGATTTAGAACAGGCAAGAAAAGCAATTGATGCTGAACAATATGAAAAAGCCAAAAAGATTTTAAAAACCTTAACTGTTTCAAAGCCTGACAGCGGTAAAAATTTCTTCATTTTAGGGAATTTATATCTTACACAAAAACTCATAGATTCTGCAAATGCAACTTATCAAAAAGGTATTGCTGCAAAGGCAGAAGCTAATTTCAATTATATAGGATTAGGCCAGATTGATTTGGAAAACGGAAACTCATCCGCTGCAATTGCCAATTTCAACAAAGCTACAGAGAACATCAAGAAAAGAGATTTCGAAGAATTGCTTTATATTGGCCGTGCCTACATGAATCCTGTTAAGCCAGATTACAAAAAAGCAATCGAATACCTGAACAAGGCAAAAGCTATTCAGCCAAATAATGCCCAAGTTCAATTATCTCTCGGAGATGCATTATACGGTGATAAAAATGTCAATGATGCCTACTCTGCTTACAGGAATTCATTCGATGCCGATAACTCTATTTTGCGCGCCAAGCTTCAATTGGGCGTGATTACAAAAAATTCTAAAGCATTTCAAGAGGCAATTACGGCTTTTGATGCAATCCTTAAAACAGATCCAAACTATGGGCCGGCTTATCGTGAAAAAGCAGAAACGTATTATTTATGGGCTGTTAACGATAAAAATAAGTATACTGAATACATTAAAGTAGCAATGGATTTTTATGAAAAATACATGAGCATGACTGATTATTCATTGGATTCGCGTATGCGTCATGCCGATTTTCTTATCCTTACAAAAGATTACAAAGCACTTGAGGCAGAAGCTACGGCAATGCAAAAACTCGATAAGGTTAATCCTAGGATTTTACGTTATTTAGGTTATTCGGCATACGAAAATGATAATCCGGATGCCGCAATCAAAGCTTTGGATGAATTCTTAGCAAAAGATAAAGTTAAGATTATCGGACGTGATTATCTTTACTTAGGTTTGGCCAAAACTAAAAAAGCATTGGTCACTACAACTGGTGCCGACGGAAAAACGGTCAGCACTGTTGATAAAACATTATTTGATAATGGTGTTTCCGATCTTAGAAAAGGTGTCGAGTTAGATCCTGCAATGGCCAATGAATTGAACGATTTCGGAAAAATATTCTTTGACCTGAAATTATACAAAGAAGCTGCGGCAATTTATGAAACAGCAACTTCTAACCCAAACTCAAGAAATTTCCTGTATGACAACTTCTATTTGGGTTACGCACTATATTTTGATAATGCGAACAAGCCGGACACCGAAAAAATTGATGCCGATGTGCTTAAAAAAGCTGATACGGCATTCGCAAACGTGATCAAAGCTTCACCAACAACACAGGATGCATATATATATAAAGCCCGTGTAAACAGTTTGCTTGAAGATGATGCGGCAGCCCAGGCCGAAATGGTAAAAGCCTATGAAGATTATATCAGGGTCGTAACCGAAAAAGGTGATGACGAAGTTGCAAAAGCGGCCAATAAAACAAAGTTCGTTGAAGCGTATAATAACATCGGAATTTACTATGCCAAAACCGATGCTGCAAAAGCAAGAGAAAATTTCGAAAAAGCTTTGGCAATCGACCCAACAAATGAGACTGCCTTAAGCACGATTAAGCTTTTGAAAAAATAAAAATTCATTCAAATAAATAAAACCGGTAGCTAAAAAGTTATCGGTTTTTTTATTTGGAGCAAAGCGTTAATCGTTTTGATCAAACCATGTTCCTGTTTTCCGCTATATCTTTTTTGTTTTAAAGAAAAACAAAAAAGGATGCCGCTACAACCAGGGCTAAAAATCATGCCTCTGCTTCTATTAACTTATTTTCACAACTTCGGAATTAAAATTAACTATCTTTGCACTCCAATTTTTGAAAGAATGCTAGCTAAAGAAATACAAACCGCCGTAGAAAAAGGATTGATGCTTCCTTTAATGGAAGAATTTTACACCATTCAGGGCGAAGGCTATCATACCGGAACCGCGGCCTATTTCATCAGGATTGGCGGTTGCGATGTGGGTTGCCATTGGTGCGATGTGAAAGAAAGCTGGAATGCGTCGCTTCATCCGCCGACACATATTGATGCAATTGTTCAAAACGCTTCAAAATTTTCAGAAACCGTGGTAATTACCGGTGGAGAACCTTTAACTTGGGACATGGCCTT
>CAZSDN010000024.1:0-30811 GCA_964605595.1 uncultured Flavobacterium sp.
ATCTTCAGCAATACGCTGAATTGAAGTTATATGCTGGACCTTATTATGCTGGGTTTCTGACAAATAATACAATATCGCTCCAGATGCGATAATGCCTTCGGGCAGTTCCTCTATTCCGAAACCTTTTAACGAAATTGTCTGAAAATGATTCGTCAGGGTTTCAAAAGCATAATCTTCTTTATAAACCCAATCTTCGAGGTAAAAATTATGGAAATCTTCCCCGAAAGCATCACGAAAGTCATTTTTATTATTCTTCGGAACCAAGACCTCACTCGGATTGAAGTTTTGCAGCAATTTATCTATATATTCTTCATTTCCCTGCGCCGTCAGGAATTCGCCGGTTGAAACGTCGAGAAAAGCGATACCGAGGTTCTTCTTACCGAAATAAATCGAAGCGAGAAAATTATTGGATTTAGATTGTAAAACCTCGTCATTCAAGGAAACGCCGGGCGTAACCAGCTCTGTAACTCCGCGTTTGACAATGGTTTTTGTCATCTTTGGATCTTCAAGCTGATCGCAAATCGCGACACGCAATCCGGCTTTTACCAATTTTGGAAGATACGTATTTAACGAATGATGTGGGAAACCTGCAAGCGCAGTTTCGGTGTCAGAACCTGCGCCACGTTTGGTTAAAACGATTCCGAGTATTTTAGAAGCACGGATCGCATCTTCGCCAAATGTTTCATAAAAATCCCCAACCCTGAACAACAGGCAAGCATCAGGATATTTCCTTTTGATTTCGTTGTACTGTTTCATTAACGGGGTTTCTTTTACTTCTTTTTCTTTGGCTGCCAAGGTTGAATTGTTTAAAATTTTTGGATTTGAAAATTACTGCAGCGAATTTAATTATTTATAGCTGATTTCCCATCAGTTAAAATTTAAATAATTTATGGAAAAACAGACCCAAGTAATAATTTTATTCATAAATTTGTTTTTCTAAAATTTAATTCATAAATAGAAATGAAAAGAAATCTGATATTATTTTCCGCAATGGCACTGTTTGCAATTAACAGTTCTTTTGCTCAGGAAACTTCAAAAAAACCGGTAAAAGCTAAAGCCGCCGTTACTACAAAAGAAGCTGTGAAAAAAGTTGAAGCTCCGACAGCAGATGGGCCAAGCATCATTTTTGAATCTGAAACCATCGATTACGGAACTATTGAGCACAACTCTGACGGAAAACGCCAGTTTGTCCTTACGAACAATGGCAATAAACCATTAATCATTTCAAATGCGCAAGGTTCATGCGGATGTACTGTTCCAACCTGGCCAAAAGAGCCTATTGCACCAGGAGCAAAAGCAACAATTGATGTGAAATATGATACTAACAGACCTGGGCCGTTTACAAAAAACATCACATTGACTACAAATGCAATCGAGCCTTCAAAAATTTTGACCATTAAAGGAACTGTTTTAGCAGATCCGACGACACCAAAAGAAACCGCTCCAAAAAGCTAATTTTATATACTTATATATTGAAGAGCTTCCTAGATTAGTTTAGGGAGCTTTTTTTATAAATACTTTTATATGCGAAAACTTGAGAATAATGAACTCCAACGAAAATCAGTTTCGGATTTTAAAAGTTCTGAAAAAACACCAGTAATCATTATTCTGGACGATATCAGAAGTTTGCATAATATCGGTTCGGTTTTCAGGACTGCCGATGCTTTTCTTATCGAAAAAATATATTTATGCGGAATCACCGCTACTCCGCCCAATAAAGAAATAAACAAAACCGCTTTAGGCGCAACAGAAACCGTAGAATGGAAATACAATCCTTCAGTAACTTCTGTGATTCAGCAATTAAAACAGGAAAACATTGCTGTTTTTGCCATTGAACAAGTTGAACAAGCAATATTTCTTCAGGACTTTGAGGTCGAAACACATAAAAAATATGCCCTTGTTTTTGGAAACGAAGTATTTGGGGTTTCACAACAGGCTATTGAATTATGCGACGGAACAATCGAAATTCCCCAATTGGGAACAAAACATTCGTTAAACGTGTCGGTCAGCGCAGGAATTGCAATTTGGGATCTTTTTAAAAAAATGCAACTGTTAAAAGTGTAACTTAAATTATATAAAAATTTCTTTTCTTTATATTTACATCATGAATTTTTATAAAAAAAATATTACAATTTTAGCTTCGCTGTTTTTTGTTTTCATTACAAACATTTTTTTCGCCACGAATCTAAGGCCGTCTTATACTTTAGAAATCCATTCGGATTCTTTAAAAAAACAACTTCCTGCGATCAAAAGTACTTTAAACAACGCTCCGCCAGTTCTTACAGCTACCGGAAATCAGGTTTACTGCCCGAATAGTTATCTTAAAATTGTTACAGATATGACTATCGTTGATCCTGACGATAGTGGCGCAGATGCTTTTTACATTCAGATTTCATCAGGCTATGTAAATGGGCAGGATTTTTTGAGCCTAGTTGGCGGTGGCCCGAATATTACCAGTTCCTGGGATGCATCAACAGGTAAACTGACTTTGACAAGCCCAACAAATGTATTGGTTTCGTATTCAGACTTTATTGCCGCCATTAAAAATGTTGTCTTTTTTAATAGTAGTAATACTCCTTCAGGAACAAGGACATTTTCCATCACAATTGGAGAAGCAAATTACTTACCTTCGACAGGGCATTATTATCGTTTTATTCCTTCTCTTGGAATTACCTGGACTAACGCAAAAGTTCAGGCAGAAGCAAGCACATACTATGGATTACAAGGTTATCTGGCCACACTGACATCTGCCGAAGAAGCACAATTATCAGGAAAACAAGCTTCGGGTGCAGGTTGGATTGGCGGCAATGATATAGAAACTGAAGGCGTTTGGAAATGGGTTACCGGCCCCGAAGCCGGGACAGTCTTTTGGAATGGACAAGCAAACGGGTCTACTCCTAATTATGCCTTTTGGAATACAAGTGAACCTAACAATCTGAACGGCGAGCATTATGCACATATCACTGCCCCGGGTGTCGGGATTCCGGGTTCATGGAATGATTTAGCGAATGAAGGTGCATCAAGCGGTGATTATCAACCAAAAGGATATATTGTAGAATATGGCGGCATGCCTGGCGATCCTGTTTTGAATATTTCTACAAGCACAACGATAAGCATACCAAGTATCACATCGGTGGCTTCAGCTTCAAGGTGTGGAACCGGAACAGTAACCCTCAGCGCAGTATCAAGTGCGGGCCTTGTAAAATGGTATGATGCTCCAAATGGCGGAAATCTTTTGGCTACCGGATCATCTTTTACAACACCAACTATCAGCGCGACAACAACATATTATGCCGATTCCTCCGAAACCGGATGTGCTACTTTCATCCGATCATCTGTTATCGCAACAGTTAATCCGATACCGTTGCTTACGTTTACCACTCCGGCTCCACTATGTGAAGGCCGCGCTACGCTAACAGCCTCAGCAGACATTGGGCAAGTAAGATGGTTCGCATCAGAAACTGACACCACGCCTCTGGCAACAGGAAATAGTTATACAACTCCTGAAATCCTTACCAATACAACTTATTATGTAGATGCAATCAATAATGGCTGTGTTTCAGGAAATAAAATCCCGGTAAACCTTATAGTTTATTCAAAGCCTGTCGTTACTGACGAGAGCCTTACAATTTGTGAAAACAGCTCTAAAACCTTAGATGCGGGCTTAAGCAATATGGCATATTTGTGGCCGCACTCTAACGAAACAACGAGAACAGTGACAGTTTCCGGCCCTGGAACCTATACTGTAACAGTGACAAACCAGCAAAATTGCAGCAGCGTTAAAACGTTTACCGTTACTGAAAAAATCACTCCCGTAATTAGCACCATCAGCATAAAAGATACTGAAGTCACAATTAAAACAGTAATGCCGGGAGATTTCGAATATTCTGTTGACGGAACAAATTACCAGCCTTCAAATATTTTTATTGTAGATAAACCCGGAATAAACACTGCTTTTGTAAGAGAAAAAAACGGATGCGGATCAGATAAAAAAGATTTTATAATAATAATCGTTCCTGCATTTTTCACTCCAAATAATGACAATCACAACGATTTATGGATCATTAGCGGAATGGTTTTATACCCAAAATCAAAAGCTGCAATTTTTGACCGTTTCGGAAAATTGGTATGTGAGCTCAACCAAAACAATTATTCCTGGAACGGAACATACAAAGGGCTTCCGTTACCTTCGTCTGATTATTGGTACGTGTTAAAGATTGACGATGGTTTTCCTGAAATACACGGGCATTTCAGCCTGATCCGATAATGGGATTATAAAATTCTTTCCTTGATTTTTTCAAGTATGAAAACATAATCCTCCTGGTTTTTAACAAAATCCTTGTCAGACACATCAATAACCAGGACATTTAAATCTGATTGTGATTTTATGTAATCCAAATAACCGCGATTGATTTTCTCAAGATATTCTGCCGGAATCTCCTGTTCATAACTCCGGCCGCGAAGCCTGATGTTCTCTAAAAGCCGGTCAGTATTTTGGTACAGGTAAACATATAAATCGGGTTTAGGCATTTCTTTATAAATGATTTCGAATAGTTTCCGATACAATCTGTATTCATCATCAGAAAGCGTAACTTTTGCAAAAATCAGTGATTTGAAAATATGGTAATCGGCTACGATAAAATCCTTAAACAAATCAAATTGCGCCAAATCATCCGATAACTGCTGATAGCGGTCGGCCAGAAAAGACATCTCAAGCGGAAAAGCATAACGGTTCTGGTCTTTATAGAATTTTGGCAGAAAAGGATTGTCTGCAAAACGTTCCAAAACAGTTTTCGCATTAAAATCTTCAGCAATTTTCGTGGTCAATGTTGTTTTTCCGGCTCCGATATTTCCTTCAATTGCAATGTAGTTGAATTCCTGAAGCCTGAAATCTTTCAATGGCGGAACCAACGTTGAAATGGTTTTACAATCGCTTTTATCTGTACATTCGCCAATCATTTCATCGACGCTTTTTTGTAAAGAAGCATGCACAAAATCCGGCTTTACATCTTTTAAAGGAACAAGCACAAACAAACGGCTTGCCATTTTCGGGTGCGGAATTTCCAGGCTTTCAGCCGCAATAATTTCTTCGTTAAAGCTTATAATATCAATATCGATGGTTCGGGCCTGATAACCTTCAATACTATTTCGGGTTCTTCCCAGCTTTTTTTCAATTGAAAGAATGGAATCCAATAGGTTTTCGGGAGTTTTGTGCGTATGCATCAGGATTGCCGCATTATAAAAAGCCTCACTTTCAAAACCCCATGCAGGAGTTTCATAAAGTTTGGAAACCTTTATCACAGTTCCTGCAAAACGATGAAGCAGCGCAATGCTTTCTTCAATATTGCGGAGCCTGTCACCTTGATTGCTCCCTATCGATAAAATTACCTGGTTCTGTAAATTCATATCGTACAAATTAAGGAAAAGAATTTTAGAAAAACTCTATAATTATAGTGGCTGTTAATAAATTTATTACTGATATATTTGCTGGGTTTTGTAACAAAAACCCATTAATCCTGACTCATTAAAAAAATATAAATTATGAAATTTTTAGGAAATGTTCTGGCAACTATTCTAGGTTTGTTTACCTTTTGTTTACTGTTTTTTTTCTTATTCCTTATTATCGGTTCAGTTTTTGGCGGCGATCCTGATAAGGTAACTGTGAAAAACGATTCGGTCATCGAATTCAATCTCGAAAATGTCACAAATGATTATGCCGGGAAATATTCAGATCCGTTAATGCTTTATTTTACAGGCAATAAAGTTGGTGTTTCTGATATTATCCAAGCCATTGACAATGCAAAAACCGATGATAAAATCAAAGGAATTTCAATATTGAATAATTCTTCCCAAATAGGAATGGCCCAGGCGAAAGCTTTACGCGACGCTTTGGAAGATTTCAAAAAATCAGGGAAATTTGTTCTCTCCTACGCAAATGTCTATTCCCAAAAAGAATATTACCTGAACTCTGTTGCCGATACGATTTACCTCAATCCAATTGGCGAAATGGATTTCAAAGGGCTTGGCACCGAAGTAATGTTTTTTAAAGACCTTCAGGAAAAATCCGGAGTGAAAATGGAAGTCATCCGCCACGGAAAATACAAAAGTGCTGTAGAGCCGTTCCTTGAAAATAAAATGAGCGACGCCAACAGAGAACAAATAACTTCTCTTTTGAATTCGGTTTGGGATTCATTTGCTTCCGAAATTTCAAAAAGCAGGAACATTCCGCTTGCCCGCCTTAATGAAATCGCCAATGGCCTTTTAGCCCGCACGCCTGAAATGGCTAAAAACGAAAAACTGATTGACAAAATAGCCTATGAAGATGAATATCACAATGCCATCAGAAAAGCGCTTAAAGTTGAAAAAGACAAAGATTACAACACTGTTTCGGTTACTGATTATGCAAGAAATGTTTCTACTTCACCAAAATCTGAAAGCAGCAAAGACCGGATTGCAATTATTTACGCACAAGGCGAAATACGAGATGGCGAAGGCGATGTCGATTATATTGGCGAAGGTTCCATGAGGCGCGCGCTTCAGGATGCTAAAAAAGACAAAAACATCAAAGCCATCGTATTGCGAATTGACAGCCCGGGCGGAAGCGCTTTAACTTCCGAATTAATATGGCGCGAAATCGAACTTACCAAAAAAGTAAAACCGGTCGTAGTTTCAATGGGTAATGTAGCCGCTTCCGGCGGATATTATATTGCGTGCAACGCCAACGAGATTTTTGCGGAAGAAAACACAATCACCGGTTCAATCGGGGTTTTTGGAATGTTGCCAAATTTCACCCAGCTTTCAAACAGGATCGGGATACATACGGAAAAAGTTAAAACCCATGCAAACGCAGGAGAATATAGCCCGTTTGTTCCTTTAGACGATAATTTCAGAGCCGTTACACAGGAAAGTGTTGAACGCATTTACTCAACTTTCGTAAACCGTGTCGCAACCGGAAGAAAAATGACATTCGAACAGGTTGACGCTATTGGGCAAGGACGTGTTTGGTCAGGATCGGAAGCATTAAAAATTGGCTTGGTTGATAAGATCGGCGGAATGGACGACGCACTTAAAGCCGCAGCAAAACTGGCTAAAATTGAAACGTACAAAACCAAGAATTTCCCTGAATATGAAAAATCCTTCGAAGATTTATTCAAGAATTTTTCGTTAGCTAAAACAAAAGAAAACATGATCAGAGAAGAGATTGGCGAAGAAAATTATCAGATTTTTGAACAAATCAAGAAACTGAAATCCCAAAAAGGCCTACAAGCCAGAATGGCTTATGACATAGACATAAAATAAGCAAAATATAAATTGTTATTTTTTAGCCAACTTATTTATTTTTTTAAATAAGTTGGCTTTCTATTTGTAATTTAGCCCTAAACCAATTTCTTTATAGTTATGTTCAAGAAGATTTTAAAAATCGTTGGAATTCTGTTGCTGCTGATCGTTCTTGCATTGTTCGCTATTCCGTTCTTTTTTCAGGAGCAGATAAAGGCTAAAATTGCTGAAGCAATCAATGAAAAAGTCGACGCAAAAGTTTCTTTTAGAGATGCTGATTTGAGTTTATTCCGAAGTTTTCCGAAGGCAAACGTCACAGTCGATAAACTTCTGATAATTAACAAAGCTCCGTTTGAAGGCGACACTTTGATCTCAATGGGCGAACTAAGCCTGGATATGTCAATCCGGGAATTATTCAAAGGAAAAGACGAACAAATGAACATTGAAGCGGTTTCGTCTAAAAATGCCTTAATCAATATCATCTTCAATAAAGACGGAGTCGGAAATTTTGACATTGCTTTGAAAGAAGACAAAAAAGAGGAAGATGGAAAAAGCGATCCTTTATCCCTGAAAATAAAAGAGTATAAAATTGAGAACATGCAGTTCCGTTATATTGATGAACGCTCAAAAATAAAAATGGCAATCGACAGCCTGAACCATTCAGGAACGGGCGATTTTGCAGCTTCTAAACTTGACCTTGACACAAAATCATCCGCAAAGGTTTCTCTTGACATGGATAAAGTCAATTACATGAAAAATGTTTCGCTTTCGCTCGATGCCGTCATTGGGATCGATCTGGATCAAAGCAAATACACTTTCAAAAACAATAAAGCGCTAATTAATCCATTGGAATTTAACGGATTTATACAGATTCTGGAAGAAGGCCAGCAATATGATCTGACATTTAAAACGCCAACTTCGAGTTTCCAGAATTTTCTGGGACTTATTCCCGGCGCTTATGCCGGAAACCTGAAAGATGTAAAAACAACCGGTGATTTTACAGTTTTGGGGTTTGCCAAAGGTTTGCTTTCTGATGCGACCGTTCCTAAATTCAATATCGAGATCGCTTCAAATAACGCGTCATTTCAATATCCAAGCCTTCCGAAATCAGTGCAGAATATTGTCATCGATACAAAAATCATCAATGAAACCGGTATTCTAAATGATACTTATGTAAATCTTGACAAGCTTTCTTTCCGTATAGACCAGGACGTTTTTGACGCAAAAGCAAATATTAAAAACGTAACCGAAAACCCGGTCATAGATGCCGCTTTAAAAGGAACCATAAACCTTGCAAACCTTTCCAAAGCTTATCCTGTAAAGTTGGAAAAACCTTTATCAGGAATATTAAAAGCTAATGTTAATACGTTTTTTGACATGAAATCGGTTGAGAACAGCCAATACCAGAACATAAAAAATGACGGTACGATAAGCCTTTCACAATTTAAATATGTAGATGAAAAAGGAAAAGCATTCAATATTAGCGAAGCTGCCGTTGCTTTTAATCCAAACCATGTGAATTTACAGAAATTCAGTGCTACAACGGGAAAAACCGACATGAATGTTTCGGGAACATTAGACAATTTTTACGGCTTTATGTTTAAAAATCAGGAGTTGAAAGGAAACTTTAAATTGCAATCTAACCAGTTTGCCGTTTCTGATTTCATGGCAACCGAAGATCCAAAAGATGAAAAGGCGGCCAAAACTGATGAAGCAATAAAAATTCCCGCTTTCCTTAATTGTACGCTCGACGCAAATATGAATACCGTTTTGTACGATAATCTGGTTTTGAAGAATGCTTCCGGAAAAGTGAGTATCAAAGACGAAAAAATCACTCTGCAAAATATCAAAACTTCAGTGTTTGGCGGACAAATCACAGCAAACGGCGGTGTTTCGACAAAAGGAAAAATTCCGGTTTTCGACATGAACCTAAACCTGAGCCAGGTTGACATCCAGCAAACTTTTACGCAACTCGACATGATGAAAAACATTGCGCCAATCGCGGGAATTATAAACGGAAAACTAAATTCAACAGTGAAAGTGTCCGGAAACCTTGATGCAAAAGAAATGACGCCGGATTTGAAAACACTTTCTGGAGATTTGTTCGGACAAATGCTTTCAACTACTGTAAATCCTGACAATTCTGAATTATTGAATACATTAAGCAACAACATCAAATTCATTGATTTAAAGAAACTCAACCTGAATGACCTGAAAGCAAACCTGACTTTTGAAAACGGAAAGGTAAATGTAAAACCTATTGCGTTGAAATATCAGGATATAAACATTAACATTGGAGGAAGCCACAGTTTTGACCAATCGATGCTTTATAATGTAAAATTTGATGTTCCTGCAAAATATCTGGGAACAGAAGCGAATGCACTGATTGCTAAATTGACTCCGGCTGATGCGGCCAAGCTCGAAAATGTTCCCGTAAATGCAGTTTTAACAGGAAGTTTTAAATATCCAAAAGTCACCACCGATATGAAGGCTGCGGTTTCTAACTTAGCGACACAATTGGTAAAAACCCAAAAAGACAATCTTATAAAACAGGGAACTTCAGCGTTGAATAATATTATTACCGGAAATACCAAAAAAGATTCAACCAAGACAACCAAGAACGATGTCAAGTCACAGGCAAACGATCTTATAAAGGGTCTATTCAATAAAAAGAAGAAAGAAGAACCTAAAAAAGAATAACACAAAAGCTCCTAAAAAGGGGCTTTTTTATACATCAATTGTTACGCGATAACCTTCAAAAGCACGTACATTGAAAACCGTTCCATCTTCAAAAATTAGGTATTGACCTTTTATCCCTATTAAGTTTCCTTCAAATCCCACAGTTTTTTCAAGGTTCAGGCTGTTGATTTTCTTTGGATAAAACAAAACCGGATAATTCAGTTCATACAAATCATTTTTTTCAGGATAGAAATATTCACAACATTCTTCAGGAAGAAGTTGCTGTAATTTTTGTCTTGCTTCAGCTAAATCCAGTTGGACAATATCATTCAGAAGCATTTTTCTCCAATTGATTTTATCGGCAAAATGATTTTTAAGTGCAACTTCTGAAATTCCGGCCAAATAACGATTTGGAACTTCTATAATCACCATTGCTTTTTCGGCGCCTTGGTCAATCCAGCGTGTCGGAACCTGCGATTTTCTTGTAACGCCAACTTTCAATTCACTCGACAATGCCAGGTAAACAATATGTGGCTGCAATTGCACTTTCGATTCATAATCCAGGTCGCGGTCGGCAATTCCCAAATGTGCGGTGCTCAATTCAGGACGCATAATCCAGTCGCCCACGGCCGGGCTCGAATAAAAGCAATCGTAGCAAAAGCCCTGACGGAAAATCTTTTTCTTCTTCGAACAATTCAAACACTGATAACCGCTAAAAGCAATCCCTACATTTTTTCCTAACAATTGATTGACATTCAGGAAACCATTCTCAAAAACAAGGTAATATTGAATTGGGTTACCGTATTCGGTTTCCATTTTTGTGAGAACGCCTTCGTAAGTCATTTCGTTGTTTTGTATTTAAAGATTGGGTTTTTAGGCTTAATCGTTTAATTATTGCTATTTTTTGCTATTTTTGATAACGACGTAAAGTTAGCATTTGTCGGCACAATTTCAAATGCAAAACCAAAAACCTAAATCACATTTGCATGCCTTTACCAATAATCAATTCCGTTGCTTCCTGGATTTTAAAAAAGAGGATTCACCAAATTGAATTGTTCTTAAAATATCCGAATGAAGTTCAGGAAGAATTGCTTTTAAGCCTGATTCGCAGTGCCGAAACGACTTCTGTCGGACGCAAATATGATTTCGAATCGATTAAATCCTACCAGACTTTTTGCGAACGCGTTCCCGTTTCTACCTATGAAGATCTTGAACCGATGATCGAGCTTACGCGGAAAGGCGAACAGAATATTTTTTGGAACACGCCAATTAAATGGTTTGCAAAATCAAGCGGAACTACAAATGCCAAAAGCAAATTCATTCCGGTTAGCGGCGAGGCTCTGGAAAACTGCCATTACAAAGCCGCGAAAGACTTACTTTGCCTTTACCTCAATAATAATGAAGATTCACAGCTTTTCACGGGAAAAAGTTTACGCCTCGGCGGAAGCAAGCAATTATATGCCGATAATAATACTTTTTTCGGCGATTTGTCGGCAATATTAATCGAGAATATGCCAATGTGGGCCGAATTTAGCAGCACTCCAAGCAATAAAGTTTCGTTAATGAGCGACTGGGAAACCAAGCTTGGCGCGATTGTAAATGAAACCCGTTATGAAAATGTGACCAGTTTTGCCGGGGTTCCTTCATGGATGATGGTCTTGCTGAATAAAGTCCTTGAAGAAACAGGAAGGGAAAATCTTCTTGAGATATGGCCAAATGCCGAAGTGTATTTCCACGGAGGCGTAAATTTTGACCCGTATCGCGAGCAATACAAAAAGATTATTCCGAACAGCAGTTTCCAATATTATGAGATTTACAATGCTTCGGAAGGATTTTTTGCAATTCAGGATCTGAATTATTCGAATGACTTGTTGCTGATGCTCGATTACGGAATCTTTTACGAATTCATTCCGATGGAAACTTACGGAACATCTGAACAAAAAACCATCCGCCTGGCTGATGTTGAACTCAATAAAAATTATGCAATTGTAATTACCACAAATGCCGGATTATGGCGTTACCAGATTGGCGACACGGTTCGGTTTACTTCATTAAATCCATATAGGATAAGGGTTTCCGGAAGAACAAAACACCATATCAATGTTTTTGGCGAAGAGCTTATCATTGAAAATTCAGACAATGCGATTGCAACCGCCTGCAAAATTACCCAAACCGAAGTCGTTGATTATACCGTCGCGCCGGTTTTCATGAACGGAAAGGAAAAAGGCGCACATGAATGGGTAATCGAATTCCGGAAAGAACCTGAAAATATAGCGTTTTTCAATAAAGTTTTAGATGAAACGCTGCAATCGCTGAATTCGGATTATGAAGCAAAACGTTATAACAATATGACTTTGAATCCGCCGGTTATCAATATAGCGCGCAGCAATCTCTTTTATGATTGGCTCAAGAACCAGGATAAATTGGGCGGACAGCATAAAATCCCAAGGCTTTCAAACCAAAGGCTTTATATCGACCAGTTAAAGGCTTTATAGCTTTTATGGTATGGATTTTGCCTGAATGCGTAAAAAAATTCCCATGAAAAAATTTCCGTTACTTTTGATTTTGATTTCAGCCACACTATTAACTTCCTGCGGACGAAGCGGGTGGAATTGCAAAAACCGCTATTGCAGTGTTCCGGTAGAAAAACCGCAAACAGTTTCAAAACCTCAAGACAATTTACAAACTTAATCCTGCTCCCGGCGGGATTTTTTGTTTTTATAATAAAATCAGTTTTTTCTTGTTATTACTGTAACAATACTCATTAATCTGAGTCTTGTAAACAATCATCAATCAATCACAATCATGAAATCAATCTTTACGGCACTGACTGTGCTTATCGGGCATTTTATATTTGCCCAGCAAAATCCAACAAATTTAGAAATCAATTCGCCTTCCGAAGTTCTTTCATGCGAAAACGATATTTCCGAAAGGAATATACGTATCGAATATAACGGAGCAAAAATCGGCACCTATCAAAGTAAAGGCTGCAAGTTCAATCTTACAAAAGAGTTCGAGTTAGGACAATATACCGTTATTATTTCCGGCCTTGCATTTCAGGAAGAAAAACTGTTTTTTGAAATTACCGAAAGCAATCGCAGCCAAATAACCCTTACATCGAATCCTTTAAAAGAAAATAATACTGAACTTTCAGAAGTTACCATTTATGGAAACCGTCGGCAGTTTATCAAAATTGATTCGGACAAAACTACGATCAACGTAAAGGAAAACGGAATGCTCAACAGCGGAAGCGCGCTCGACGCGGTAAAAAAACTGCCAGGCGTTGTGAAAGCGCCCGGCGGCGGTTTGTCCTTGAATGGCAAAGGCGTCGGTATTTATATTGATGGCGCTCCGAGTTCTTTGAGCGGAACCGATCTTGAAAATTATTTGGCTTCGCTCCCGGCAAGCGCGATTGAAAAAGTCGAATTGATTTACAATCCGGGCGCGGCCTATGACGCTAATTCAAGCGGGTCTATCATCAATATTGTCACGAGCAGCAAAAAAATGAAAGGCATCAATGCCAGTTTCAACATGAATTATAATTTCAACGAATACCATAAACCGAGTCCGCAGATTCTTTTAAACGGAAAAGAAAAAAACCTTTCGTGGCAAACCATGTTCGGCGTGAATTATATCGAAAATGAAAATCTTAATATTACACGGCAGGAATTTACTTTTTTTTCACCGGCGCAAAATCTTACACAAAGTAATTTTACAAGGAACATCTGGAGAAATTTGTATTGGAGAACCGGGACAAATTATAAGTTAAGCGATAGATCAAATGTTCTTTTTAATTACAATCTCGGAACTTCACACGACACAAACCTTAATGATGTTAAAACAACCGGCGCGGGAATTGATTTCCTGAATAATGGTTTTACAAAATCGGATAATACAAATCATGAATTAAGCGTTCAGTATAAAACAAAGCTCGATACGTTGGGAACCACCTTTGATATTATCGCCTTTTCAAATTTCTTTAAGCGCAATCCGCTAACCAAATCGGTTTCATTTGAAGACGGAATCAACACATATAACAACAGCGACCTCAATTTTAGGCTTGAAAATTATTACCTCAAATATGACTTTGCCTTTCCGTTCAAAGAATGGGATTTCTCGATCAATACCGGTGGTAAATACAATATAAACCAGATACGCAACCTTGGAAGGTATAATTTTGAAAGCAATACGGATGACATCTTTGATTCTGGCCAATTCGGTTCGGTTATAGATTTCAATTATTCAGAGAAAAACCTTGCTTTTTATGTCGAAAGCCGTAAAAAATTAAAGAAATTTTACTTTACCGCCGGTCTTCGATTTGAAGATTACAGCGTAAAACGCGAAGCAAGTACAATTGCCGACCGGATTGAGTTTTCGAATACGAATTTCTTCCCGAACCTCAGCATTATGTATGAGATCAACAAAAACATGAATGTAAGTTCGTCTTACAGCAAGAAAATTTCGCAACCGGGTTACAATACAATCGACCCGAATAACAATTCGCTTTTCAATAGATACAACACTTCAGAAGGAAATATAGCATTACGCCCGATATTTTTCAACAATTATGAATTGAAGTTTTCAGCATTCGATTTTATGCAAATGGGAATAAATTATGCCGCGTCAAAAGACAACAACCAATTCATAATCGAAGCCGAAGATGGAGAATTGGTGAGCAATCGTACTGCCGCTGCATTTGATGAAATGAATATTTTTAGCACTTATATCAATTTCCCGATTCCGCTTGATTATTTCTTCAAAGGCAAAGAAGAATTCACGCGCCGAATGAATACAATAGACAAAATGAACTACATTTTTGCAAGCATAAGCTACAATAAAACCACAACCGAAGGTTACCCTTTGGGTCACAAAAACACCGGCGCTGTCGTTTATGGAGCGCAATCGCAACTGCTTTTGCCATGGGCAATTACAAACAACATGAACTTTTTTTACATCCCGAAAGGCGTTTGGGAAATTTACCGGGTTGACAAACCAATCCAGCAATTCGATATTTCATTCAACAAAGAATTCATGAATAAAAAGCTGAAACTCGGACTACATTGCTTTGATGTATTTAATGCGAATCAGATCAATGCGTTCATGACAGGGAAAAACCTGAACACGCACTTTTATGAAAAACAGGACACCCGCACTTTCCGTTTTTCGCTGACTTATAATTTCGGTAACCTGAAACTGAATAAAGAAGACACAAACATTAATACAGATAAAGTGAATTCCGGCGGAGGAATGATGAAATAAACCATTTAAAAAAAATCCCATCCAAAAACAGGATGGGATTTTTTAGTTTTATGATGCAATTTCAAGCCTTTTAAGCAAATTTTTATTGAGTGTTTCCTTTGCATAATCAATGTCGATTTCAAGGGTTTTATCATCAGAACCCGGTAAATCATACATTGCATCAGTAAGAATAGCTTCGCAAAGAGAACGCAATCCGCGCGCGCCGAGCTTGTATTCCAGAGCTTTTTCAACAATAAAATCGAGAGCTTCATTAGTGATGGAAAATTCTACTTCATCCATTAAAAACAACTTTTTGTATTGCTTTATGAGCGCATTTTTCGGTTCGGTTAAAATAGAACGCAATGTTTCGCGGTCTAGCGGATCCATGTGTGTTAAAACTGGTAATCGCCCGATGATTTCAGGAATCAATCCAAAATCTTTAATGTCTTTCGGAATAATATATTGAAGCAGATTATCCTTATCGATAGTATCACTGTTTTTTGACGTGCTGTAACCAACCGCCTGACGGTTCAATCTTTTGGAAATGATACGCTCGATTCCGTCAAAAGCGCCGCCGGCAATAAACAGGATGTTTTGGGTATTGACTTCAACAAACTTCTGGTCCGGGTGTTTTCTTCCTCCTTTTGGCGGAACATTTACAACGGTTCCTTCCAGCAGTTTCAATAATGCCTGCTGAACGCCTTCACCTGAAACGTCGCGTGTTATTGATGGATTATCGCTTTTACGTGCTATTTTATCAATCTCATCGATGAATACGATTCCGCGTTCAGCTTTGGTAACGTCATAGTCGGCAGCTTGCAGCAAACGTGTAAGAATGCTTTCGACATCTTCGCCTACATATCCGGCCTCGGTTAAAACCGTAGCATCGACAATGGCCAACGGAACGTCGAGCATTTTTGCGATCGTTTTCGCAACCAGCGTTTTGCCGGTTCCGGTTTGCCCGGCCATGATAATGTTACTTTTTTCGATTTCAACTTCGTCGTCCAATTGCTGTTGCATTAATCTTTTGTAATGATTGTAAACTGCAACCGACATGACCTTTTTGGTCTGCTCCTGCCCGATAACATATTGGTCAAGGAACGCGCGGATTTCTTTTGGCCTCTTTAAAATAAGGTCGCCAATTAATTTCGCACCGCCTGCCGATTTTAATTCTTCGAGTACAATTCCGTGCGCTTGCTCAATACAACGATCACAAATGTGCGCGTTGATTCCTGCAATCAATAAATTTGTTTCTGGCTTTTTCCTACCGCAGAATGAACATTCTAATACTTCTTTTGCCATTTTTATTTTTCTTGTCGAACGACGAATGTCACATGACGAACGAAACCCGTTTGTCGTTTGACATTCGACATTTGACGATTTGTTTATCCTCTTCTCAACACTTCATCAATCATTCCGTATTCTTTCGCTTCGTCAGCTTTCATCCAGTAATCGCGTTCGCTGTCTTTGTGAACACGTTCGAATGACTGTCCGGAATGGTTTGCGATAATGTGGTATAATTCTTCTTTTAATTTCAGCATTTCACGAAGATTGATTTCCATATCGGTTGCAACGCCTTGCGCTCCGCCTGATGGCTGGTGGATCATTACTCTTGAATGCGGTAATGCTGAACGCTTTCCGTCGGCACCGGCACAAAGCAAAACTGCTCCCATTGAAGCCGCCATTCCTGTACAGATTGTTGCAACGTCCGGTTTGATGTATTGCATTGTATCATAAATTCCAAGCCCTGCATACACGCTTCCGCCCGGAGAATTAATGTAGATCTGGATGTCTTTTGACGCGTCGGCACTTTCAAGGAAAAGCAATTGCGCCTGGACAATATTTGCAATCTGGTCGTCAATTCCCGTACCAAGGAAGATGATGCGATCCATCATAAGGCGTGAAAACACATCGAGTTGTGAAACGTTTAACTGGCGCTCTTCAATAATGTAAGGCGTCATGTTTGTTGGTGTCATTGCGCCAACGATTTTATCATAATACATGCTGTTTACACCTTGGTGTTTCGTAGCAAATTTTTTAAATTGCTTCGCCATTTCGAGCGAAGCTCTCGGGTCTTTTCCGTAGTTCATAGTAAAAGTATGCGTTAAAGGTTATGATGCAAATTTTATACAGATGGTTGCTTTATTACGAATATTGTACCGAAAACAATATTGGCAGATTTTCTGCCAAAGCCTGACAAATTGTTTGGTAACAGTAAATTTAATAAAAAAGCGCCGGAATATCCGACGCTCAAATATACTGAAATTTGTGGCTTATTCTCCGTACATTTCTTTTACGAATTGCTCGTAAGTCACTTCTTTTTCTTTTGATTTTACTTTTTCCTTATAAAGGTTAAGCATTTTTTCGCTCATTACCTGCTCAGAAATTCGCTTCGCTTCATCCTGGTTTGAAAGTACGCGCGCTACAATTCCTTCAACGTCAGCTTCAGTTGGATTCATTTGTCCAAACTGCGCCATTTGTTGTTTGATAAGGTTTGACGTAAATGCTTTCAACTCTTCGAAAGTGATTCTCATGTCGTTTTGCGCCATTACTTTTCCTTCTATCAATTGATAGCGCAGACCGTTTTCTGATTTTACGAATTCTTCTTCAGCTTGTTCCGGAGTCAATGGTGTTTCGCCAACGGTCTGGATCCATTTTTTAAGAAATACAGACGGAAGGTCGAATTTTGTATTTGTCAGAAGCGACTCGGTTACGTCATTAAGAAATTTTTGGTTGGATTGTGCTTCAAATTGTTTCTCAGCATCTTCCTTGATTTTTGCTTTGATTTCTTCAACAGAAGAAACATTTCCTTCACCAAAAAGCTTATCGAACAATTCCTGGTTTAGTTCAGCTGGCTCACTTTGAGTGATTTCCTCGATTGCAAATGTCACATCGATATCCAAACCGTGAACATCATCATGTCCAACTTTAAGGTAATCCATCAATTGGTGATCGTCTGGAAAAAGCCCTTTTGTGTTTAACGTTACAATATCGCCAACTTTTTTCCCGATAAAAAGGTTTGCAGTTTTTTTATCTTTAAAAATGTCAAGCGTGATCCGTGCGGGATTGTTAATTCCTTTTTCTTCATTATTGAAAGTTCCGCTGATATCGTCACCGGCTTCAACTGTATCTTTCGAAATCATTTTCCCGTATTGCTTGCGGATTCTCAAAACCTGGTCATCAAGCATTTTATCATCGGCAACGATTTTAAATCTGGTTACGTTTTTAATGTTATCAAGGCTGATATCGAAAGATGGTGCAAGTCCGAGCTCGAATTCAAACTTCAAATCATCAGCATCCCAATTGAAATTATCGTTTGCTTTTGGAAGCGGATTTCCAAGGATTTCCAATTTTTCCGTTTGAAGGAAATTGTTCAGATTTTCCTGGATAAGCTTGTTTACTTCTTCAGCCATAACTGCCGGGCCGTATTGTTTGCGGATCATTCCCATTGGAACAGCACCTTTGCGGAATCCCGGAATGTTAGCGTTTTTCTGATAGTTCTTAAGCAGTTTTTCTACCTGTGGCTCGTAATCAGCTTTGTTAAGCTCTAAAGTAACAACCGCATTCAGGCTGTCGATATCGTTTTTTGTGATTTTCATTTGTTTACCTACTAAAATTGGGTTGCAAAATTAGAACATTTTTACAACCCAACCAAGTTTTTGAAAATTTGTATTTTGCCAAAACTATCTATCTGAAGAAGTATTTGTAAAACTAAAAAGTATTGACTGCAAAACCGACAATATTATACTGAAGAATAATGCGACCCAAAAACTATTAACCTTAAAACCCGTTACAAGTTCTGAGCATATCATTATAATAATCGCATTGATGACCAAAAGGAAAAGCCCGAATGTAAAAATCGTAACCGGCAATGTAAATATTACCAAAACCGGTTTTACAAAAATATTCAGCAAGCCCAAAACCACAGCTACGACCAATGAAGTAAAAAGCCCGTTCACGTTAACACCGGGAAGGAAATTTGAAATAAGCATTACAAGAAACGCCGTTACAATAATTCGGATAAGCACGTTCATATACTGGAATTTTTAAAATTTTATTAAAGATACGGATTTTCAAAAAACTAATCTTTCAGGAATGAAATTGTAGCATTGAAAAAATCTTTTGGATTTTCGGCATGAAGCCAATGCCCGGCATTTGAAATTGTTTCGATTTTTGAATTTGGAAAATGCTTTTGGATTTCGGCAGCATCAGCATCCTTTATATAGTTGGATTTTTCTCCTTTAAGAAATAATGCCGGATTATTGAAAACTGCGTCAGACTGAAGCGCTTCTCCTATCACATCGATATTTTTATTGAAAACATTTAGGTTGAACCGAAAGCCGAGCTGTCCCGGCTCAACCCAATACAGATTTTTCATCAGGAATTGGCGCGTCCCGAAATCCGGAACATATTCTGCAATCACTTCTTCCACTTCAGAACGGGTTGGTTTTGTAGAAAAATCTACGGCGTTAAGCCCGCTGAGAATATCCTGATGGTGCGGCGCGTAATATTTTGGCGCGATGTCGGCAATGATTAATTTTTCTACTTTTTCTGGATAAGCTGATGCGAAAAACATTGCGGTTTTTCCACCCATTGAATGCCCAAGCAGATTTATTTTTTCAAGCTGGTTGAATTCGCAATACTGCAGGATATCCTGAACCATGATTGAATAACTAAAATCATCCGAATGCAGGCTTCGTCCGTGGTTGCGCAGATCGAGAATATGAACCTGGAAACCTTCGTCAGCATATTGTGAAGCGAGCGTTTTCCAGTTGTCGGACATTCCGAGGAAGCCATGGAGAATTAAAAGCGGTTTTCCGGTTCCTTCAATTTTTGAATAGAGCATGAGCGTTGGTTTATTATGGTGTGCGCGAGGGATGGAAGCGGAAATCCTTTTTGTCTGGCAAAAAACGTCCCTCGACTGCGCTCGGGATGACAAAAAGATTGCAGCGAACAGCCCGACCCTTGCGGTCGCGCCCAAAAATTATTTTAATTTATTGAGATACATGTTTACGACATTCTCGAGTCCGAGGTAAATTGATTCGGAAATGAGCGCGTGGCCGATGGAAACTTCGAGCAGGTTTGGAATATTTTGCTTGAAGAATTGGATATTATCAAGACTCAGATCGTGACCGGCATTGATACCAAGATTGAGCTCATTGGCACGGATCGCTGATTCCGTAAAAGGTTTTATCGCCTCTTTATTGCCAAGCGAATATTGGTGTGCGAAAGTTTCGGTGTAAAGTTCAATTCGGTCGGTTCCTGTTGCTTTTGCGCCTTCGATCATTTCGAGAACCGGATCGACAAAAATGGAAACACGTATGTTGTTGCGTTGGAATTCGGACACGATTTCCGTCAGGTATTCTTTATGTTTAATCGTATTCCAGCCGGCATTTGACGTAATCGCATCTACAGCATCGGGAACTAAAGTTACCTGATCGGGTTTTGTTTCGAGGACAAGATCGATGAATTGTTTCTCCGGATTTCCTTCAATATTGAATTCGGTTGTGACAATGGATTTGAGATCACGCGCATCCTGATAACGAATGTGGCGCTCGTCCGGGCGCGGATGGATTGTGATTCCTTGTCCGCCAAAACGCTCTATATCTTTGGCAACCTGGAGCAAATCAGGAACATTGCCGCCGCGCGCGTTTCTTAACGTTGCTATTTTATTGATATTTACGCTTAACTTTGTCATTGGAATGCTTTTTGTGAAAGGGTTCGGGCTTAAATTTATTACAAAAATACAAAGTTAAACACGGTGTTTTGTTCTAAATTTTGATTATTTTGCATCGATTAATAGTGCTATGACTGAAATTACAGATTACATCAACAGAGATTATAAGGCGATTGACAGCAGTGAAACCATTGCCGAAGTTCAGGATTTTTTTGCAGATCTTGAGTTTTCGCATTTCCCTGTAACCGAAGGCGGAATTTATATTGGAAGTATTTCTGCCGAAGACGCGGAAACTTTTGAATTCAACAAAAACCTTACTGATTATCGTTATGTGCTCGAAGGATTTTTTGCACGCACGAATATGATCTGGATTGATGTAATGGAAATTTTCGCGCGTTATCACACGAATGTTATTCCGGTTTTGGACGAAAACAACATTTATGTCGGTTACTACGAAATTGACGACATTATTAAATTCTTTTATGAAACTCCGTTTCTGAAAGAACAAGGCGGAATCATCATTGTTGAAAAAGGACTTTTGGATTATTCAATGGGACAAGTTGTTCAGATTGTGGAAAGCAATAATGGAAAAATCCTTGGAAGTTTTGTTTCGAAAACAACTTCAACAACCATCCAGATTACAATCAAAATTGCTTTGGGAAGTCTGAATGACATCATCCAGACATTCCGAAGATATGAATATGAAATCATTTCGGAACATCAGGAAGACGATTACCTGAACAATTTAAAAGAACGATCGGATTACCTCGATAAATACCTTAATATATAATCCGTTGAAAGCTGAAAGGGAAAAGCCCGAAGAATCACTTTTCCCTTTTGACTTTTGACTTTCGACTAAACTATGAAAGTAGCGATTTACGGCCAATATTACCAAAACAGCACAGAACCAATTATTAAGGACATTTTTGTGTTTTTTAACCAAAACCAGGTTGAAATGGTGATTGAATCCGAATTCCTGAAAATACTTTACGAAAAACAACTCGTTAAAAAAGAATACAAAACATTTGCTTCGCACGAGGAACTTGACGCCAGTTTTGACATGCTGATCAGCATTGGCGGGGACGGAACGATATTGCGGGCAGCGACTTTGGTCCGCAATTCCGGGATCCCGATTTTGGGAATCAACGCCGGAAGATTAGGTTTTTTAGCAATGGTTCAGAAAGACAATATTGAAACTTTTCTCCAAATTGTCCTTAATAAACAATATAGCATTTCGCAGCGAACATTGTTAAGCCTTGATATTTCTCCTAAAAATACCGCAATCGAGAATATTAATTTTGCGATGAATGAAATTTCGGTAAGCCGAAAAGACAGTGCTTCAATGATCACAATTGAAACGTACCTTAATGATGAATTCCTGAATTCGTATTGGGCTGACGGATTGATTGTTTCCACACCAACCGGTTCGACCGGCTATTCGATGAGTTGCGGCGGGCCAATTTTAACTCCCGATGTAAGAAGCTTGGTTATAACGCCAATCGCTCCGCATAATTTAAATGCCCGCCCTTTAGTGATCCCGGATGAAACCGAAATCCGACTGAAAGTTTCCGGCCGTGAAGAACAGCATTTGGTTTCATTGGATTCGAGAAGCGTTTCGGTTCAAAACGATTCGGTTCTTATAGTAAAGAAAACGCCATTCAAAATAAATATGGTTGAAGTTCCTGAAGAAACATTCCTGAAAACATTACGCAAAAAACTCCTTTGGGGCGAAGACAAGCGAAACTAAGTTTTAACTTGTTGATTATACGAATTTCCCTATACTTTCCGTTAACTTCCTATCGAATTCAAAATCTGCCGGCCACTTAAAAAGCGTGATTGGTTTAAAAATAGACAGATTTACAAAATTCGGTGCTGATTAGTACTCATAATTATTATATTTGCACGCTATTTCAAATCCAATGAATAGGATAGTATTGACTTTTATATGTTTATTTTCGTTCTCCTTTGTGAATGCACAGATTCATGAGGTGGGAATTTTCGTTGGTGGAAGCAATTATGTCGGCGATATTGGACCGACCACTTATATAAATCCGAATAAGCTTGCAATTGGAGCAATTTACAAATGGAATAAAAGCCCGAGGCATTCGTGGAGGGCATCATTTACACAGACAACGCTTCAATCAAACGATTATAGTTCGGATGTTCCGGGGCGCCATGCCCGTGGCCTTAAATTCAGAAATACTGTTCAGGAACTTTCAGCCGGATTGGAATTCAACTTTTTTGATTTTAATTTACACGAATTAAAAAGGCAAATCACACCTTATGTATTTACAGGCCTTAATTACTTCAGATACGATTATCAGTATTTTGTAAATGGCGGAACTGAACATGACAGAAAAGAATATGCATTGGGAATTCCTATGGTTTTGGGTATAAAATCGAACATTACGCCCAGTTTGGTTCTGGCACTTGAAGCCGGTGCACGATATACGTTTACAGATAACATTGACGGCAGCAACCCAGATATAAAATCAGCCCCAAAATTTGGAAATATAAACAGTAATGACTGGTATATGTTTACCGGTTTTACACTTACATACAGTTTTGGAAATAATCCGTGTTATTGCCCGGAATAAGAAATATGAGTTTATTAGATAAAATCGACAAAGAGAATTTACCCAAACACCTCGCCATCATCATGGACGGCAATGGACGTTGGGCTAAAAAGCAAGGCATGAGGCGGATTTTTGGCCACGAAAACGGCAAAAAGGCAGTCAAGCAGGTTGTAGAATCCTGCGCGCGCCTTGGTGTCGAAAACCTTACTCTTTATGCATTTTCAACCGAAAACTGGAACCGCCCAAAAGCTGAAATTGAAGCGTTGATGAAACTCTTGATTACTTCATTGCGGACAGAGTTCAATTCTATACATGATAACAATATCCGGGTAGATACAATCGGGAATATTGAAAAGCTTCCGAAGAGCACTCAAAAGGAACTTTTAGAAGTAATTAACAAAACAAAAAACAATACACGCATGACCCTTACCATCGCATTAAGCTATGGTTCAAGGGAAGAGCTGATATCAGCAATCAAAAGCATCAGTACCAAAGTTAAAAATAATATAATTTCAATTGACGCTATTGACGAATCAATTATTAATCAGCATCTTTACACGCAAAATTTACCGGATGTAGATTTATTAATAAGAACCAGTGGCGAACATCGTATCAGTAATTTTCTGCTCTGGCAGATAGCTTATTCAGAGCTTTATTTTACTGATGTCTTATGGCCTGATTTTACAGAACAAGATTTATATGAGGCTATCATTAGTTATCAGAAAAGAGAACGAAGATTCGGAAAAACAAGTGAACAAATTAAATAATTTTTTAGTGTTAAACAAAAGCATACGATTACTCTTCACTATACTATTTTTAGGAAGTATCTCTACAGCCAAAGCCCAAGACAGGATTCCTTTTGATCAGGGAACGCCATACTTCCTAGCCGATGTTAACGTTACAGGTAAAATCAGTTACAACCAGCAAACCATAGTTACTTTTGCGGGGCTTGAAAAAGGCCAGAAAGTAATAGTTCCGGGAGAAGAACTTAGCAACGCTATTAAAAAACTGGGTAAACTCGGGCTTTTCAGCGAGATTGACTTTTATGTTGACCGCATTGAAGGCGATAGTATTTACCTTGAATTAAACATCATCGAACTTCCTAAACTAAACGATGTAAAAATCACAGGAGTTAAAAAATCCAAAGCCGAAACTTTGATTAAGGACAATGGATTGACGGTTGGCAAAATCGTCAATGAAAACCTAATCACAACTACAAAAAATTATATTGAGAACAAATACAAAAAAGACGGTTTTTACAATACAAAAGTCATAATCAACACTATTCCCGATACGACATCAGGCAATGAAGTCAAAATGGTGGTCAAAATCGACAAAGGCAGCAAAGTAAAAATCAGTGAAATTGCCTTTAGCGGCAATGAAAAGATGTCGAACTATAAACTGCGGAAAGCAATGAAGAATACGAAGGTAAAAAACCCGATCCGTATTTTTAAAGCTTCAAAATTCATCAAAGACAAATACCAGGAAGACCTTAATAACATCGTTTCAAAATACAAACAGAAAGGATACCGCGATGCACGCGTCGTGTCAGATACTGTTATCTATAATAAGGAAAAAAATAAACTCGCGATAAAAATCAATCTTGAGGAAGGAAATAAATATTATTTCGGAGATATCAAATTCCTTGGAAATACAATTTATTCTGATCAAACCTTAAACCGAATGTTAGGAATCAAAAAAGGTGATGTTTATAATGGTGTACTTTTAGAAAAAAGAATTTCTGACAGAACAAATCCTGATGCCGATGATATTACGAATTTATATCAAAATAACGGTTACCTGTTTTCTAACATAAATGCTGTTGAGACCAGAACAGCTAATGATACAATAGATTTTGAGATCAGGGTTATGGAAGGGCCGCTGGCTTATTTCAACAAAATTTCTGTTGTTGGAAACGACAGGACAAATGACAAAGTTATTTATAGGGAATTAAGAACCAGGCCAGGACAAAAATACAGCAAGGAATCGGTAGTAAGAACCGTGCGTGAGATTGGAGCATTGGGATTCTTTGATCCGGAAGCAATCGATCCAAAATTTAAAAACGTTGATGCTGCTGCCGGAACTGTTGATATCGAATATAATTTAGTTGAAAAAGGTTCCAGCCAAATCGAACTTCAGGGAGGTTATGGCGGTGGCGGGTTCATCGGAACGCTTGGACTTTCATTCAATAATTTCTCTGCGCGGAACATGTTCAATAAAGCAGCATACAGGCCTTTGCCAATGGGCGACGGGCAACAGGTTTCGTTACGACTTCAGGGAAGCAGCTATTTCCAAGTCTACAGCCTTTCGTTTTCGGAGCCTTGGTTTGGAGGAAAGAAACCTGTACGATTCAGCACATCTTTATCCTACAGTAAACAATTCCTTAATAATTTCAGGACCAATGACGTAGATCGTAGCCGAAGCTTCAATATCATATCCCTTTCTGTTGGATTGGCAAAAGTGCTTACAGTGCCGGATGATTCCTTTGTATTATCGCAATCGGTAAGTTTCCAATATTATGACCTAAATAATTACAATACTGGATTATTTACTTTTGGCGATGGCTCGGCCCGAAATTTTGCCTACAACATCGGACTCACAAGAAATAACAAAGGAACAAATCCTATTTTCCCAATGTATGGTTCTGAATTCAGTTTAACAGCTAAATTCACGCCACCGTATTCGCTTTTCAATGGCATTGATTATGGCGGGTTAAGCAATAAAAGGGAAAATAAAATGACACGGGCTGCTGCTGAATCGCAGGGTTATACTGTAAAACAAGAAGATCCGTTTGTTCAGCCTAACGACTATGTAAAAAGAGTCAGCAATTCATCAAATGTATATGAAAGGGTTGCAACATTTGAAGAAGCAAGCCCCGATCGTGCAAAAGTAGACCAGATTAAATTTAATTGGCTGGAATACTATAAAATTAAATTCAAAGCCGATTGGTATACAAAAATTTATGGTAAATTAGTTTTCCGTTCTTTGGCTGAATTTGGTTTCTTAGGAAACTATAATAGTGAGCGGGGCGATGTGCCTTTTGAAAGATTTTTCTTAGGAGGTGATGGTTTGGCAAACTTCTCCTTAGACGGAAGGGAAATGATCCAGCTAAGAGGTTATCCTAATCAATCTCTCACCCCTTTGTCACCAAGAGTGGATGGGTCTAATAATTATACTCAGGACGGAGCAACAATTTATAATAAATTTTCGTTTGAGTTAAGATATCCATTAAATTTGAAAGGCAGCACGACAATTTATGCGTTGACATTCTTTGAAGCCGGAGCCGGATATAATAGCTTTAAAAAGTATAATCCTTTCGTGCTCCATCGTTCTGCCGGGCTTGGTCTGAGAGTATTTATGCCTGCATTTGGACTATTGGGTATTGATTTCGGCCGTGGGTTTGATGGTTTGCCTGGCACAGATGGTGCTATTGGAAGCAAACCAAACGGTTGGGAAACACACTTTATCATCGGGCAGCAGTTTTAAAATTTGGCATGATATTTTCTAATACAATTTTTTAGTTATGAGAAAACATTTTTTAGTATTGATTTTGATTTTAACTGTTTCACATACAGTTAGTTCACAAACAGGAAGAGGTATTCGTATTGGATATATCGACATGGAATACATACTTCAAAATGTTCCTGACTTTATTGAAGCCAATAATCAATTGGAACTAAAGGCTCAAAAATGGAAGCAGGAAATGGAAGTCAAGAAAAATGAGATAACAAAACAAAAAGACGGCTTAAAAACCGAGCGCGTCCTTTTAACAAAGGAATTAATTGAAGAGCGTGAAGAGGAAATTGCTTTCTTAGAATCAGAATTATCCGATTTCCAATTAAAAAAATTCGGCCCTAACGGTGATTTTTATGTACAAAAATCAGTTTTGGTCAAACCAATACAAGATCAGATTTTCACTATTGTCCAGGACGTGGCAGAAGTTAAAAAATATGATTTCGTTTTTGATAAATCATCCGATTTAACTATGCTTTTTGCCGCAAAGCGCCATGACATCAGCGATTTGGTTGTAAGAAGGCTTAGCCGTGCCGATCGTCAAAAACAAATGAGCAAAAAAGAGATCCAGGAAGAAGAAGCAAAAGAATACAGGGAAAATTTACAGGATGAAAATCCCACTTTAGCCGAAAGACAGAAAAAACTGGAAGAGAAAAAAGCCGAACGCGAAAAACTTATTGCCGATAGAAAAGCCGCCGCTGAAGAAAAGAAAGCAGCAGCAGCAGCAAAAAGGCAACAAATCTTGGATGAAAAAGCAGGCAAAAAACCTGCGGCGGATTCTGAGAATAAAGAAGATGAGAATCCAACAGCAAATAAACCCAATGCTAAGGGTGAAACTACCACAAAGGAAAGTTCACAAGCTAAAAATACTGCCGCCAAGGATTCGATTATAAGCAGTCGGGAAGCTGCAAAAAAAGCAGCAGCCGACGCAAAGGCTAAAACGCTTGAAGACCGGAAAAAGGCTCTCGAAGAGAAAAAGGCAAAAACTATAGCGGACAGGGAAGCTGCAAAAAAAGCAAAAGAGGACGCCAAACCAAAAGAAAATAAAGAAGATTAAAACAATTAAAAACAAATAAATTAATTACTTAAATTTGAAATGATGAGACAATTGAAAACTTTACTAATTGCAGTTTTTACATTTGGTGCTACAATGGTAATGAATGCACAGGCAAAAACCGCACATGTAGATTATCGCGAAGTAGTAACAAAAATGCCCGCAATGCTTGATGCACAAAAACAGCTTGAGAAATTAAGTTCAACTTATGATGCCGACTTTAAAACGATGGTTGATGAATATCAGAGTAAATTAAAAAAATATGAAGCTGAAGCTGATACTGTTTCTAAAAACATCAATGAAGAGCGTGCAAAAGAAGTTCAGGATATGGAAAAAAGAATTCGTGATTTCAGAGACAATGCTCAAAGAGAACTACAGACTAAAGAAGGTGATTTAATGAAGCCTATTGAAGACAAAGCATTAGCAGCAATCCAAAAAGTTGGAAAAGCCAAAGGATACCAATATGTTCTTAACTCAGCCGGCCTTTTACTTGCCGAAGGCCCGGATTTGACTGCAGATGTTAAAAAAGAATTAGGTTACTAAAATACCTTTTATAAATATGTAAAAACTGTCCAACTATTTGGACAGTTTTTTTATTTTTGTTTATGACCAATAATAATCCTATAGGCCTTTTTGATTCCGGGATTGGCGGCACTTCAATATGGAAAGCCATAAATACTCTCATGCCTTCAGAAAACACTATTTATGTGGCAGATAGCAGGAATGCGCCTTACGGTCAGAAATCCAAAGAAGAGATTATAGAGCTTAGCATAAAAAATACAGAGTTTCTTTTAAACAACAATGCCAAAATAATTGTAGTTGCCTGTAACACCGCTACCACAAATGCTATTAAAGAGCTCCGAACTAAATATAGAATTCCGTTCATCGGAATTGAACCGGCAATTAAACCGGCTGTAAACAATTCGAAAACACAAACCATCGGGGTTTTGGCGACAAAGGGAACGCTCAGCAGCGAATTATTCAATAAAGCCGTCGAATTCTATAATGACACTAAAATCATTGAACAGGTTGGGCATGGATTGGTTCAATTAATTGAAAATGGCGACATGTATTCGCCTGAAATGACCGAACTGCTGAATTTATACCTTGCTCCAATGATTGAAGCCAATATAGACTATTTGGTATTGGGCTGCAGCCATTATCCTTACTTAATCCCTCAAATAGAAAAAATACTTCCCAAGCATATAAAGATTATAGATTCAGGTGAAGCTGTTGCCAAACAGACGCAAAATATCTTAAAAGAAAAAGTCGGTTTAAATTTTTTGGGAGACAGTCAAAACATTTTTTATACGAATACAAACCCAAAAGTCCTTTCAGAAATTCTAGATAACAAATTTCCAGTTATACAAAAGGATTTTTAAGCTATTTACTTTCTTTCAGCCAGCCTGAATACATGACATAATTATTTGAAATACGGGCAATTTCTCCGGCAAAATCAGACTGATCGATATCTTTGACTTTTTTGGCTGGAACACCAGCATAAATGCTTCCTGATTCAATTATTGTATTTTGTGTTACTACGGCACCGGCAGCAATTATTGAATTACTTTGTACTATGCAATTATCCATCACTATTGCGCCCATTCCAATCAGTACGTTATCATGGATTGTACAGCCGTGCACAATTGCATTATGGCCAATAGAAACATTGTTCCCGATTTTTGTCGGATGCTTTTGATACGTGCAGTGAATAATCGCTCCGTCCTGGATGTTGACTTTATTTCCAATATGGATGAAATGCACATCGCCCCGAACAACGGCATTAAACCAAACACTGCAAGAAGATCCAAAAGTCACATCACCAATTATAGTTGCATTTTCAGCAACATAACAATATTAAGGAATTATTGGCGATTTGCCATTAACTGATTTTATTAGCATATTTTCAAAAAAGAAATCCCGATAAAAATCGGGACTGAATTAATATTGAATCTTAAATAATAATTAATTAATTGCCGGACAATTACAATCATATTTCTCTCTCTTGCAGAATAGATTGAAACCTAAAGTAATCTGGTGGAAACCTCCTTGATCAAACTTGATATCTCCTATTAAATGTGAATAGGTATATGAGAACATGAAGTTTTTATAGTTCAAACCGATTATCGGAGTAACATATTGAAGACGTTGCGTTGATACGCTTCCGTTAGTTTCAAATTGCGCGGCATCAAAACTCCTTCTGTATGAAAGGCCTCCCCAAAGCTTACCAAAATTAAAATCCTTATAAGCTTTTATATTCAAATCTATCAGTTTCTCTTTGGTTTCGTCAACCAATTGGAACAAAAATGATGGCTCCCACTGAATGCGGTCACTATCTCCAAACACATAACCAGCACTTAACAATAACTTTCTCAAGTTATCTGATTCATACTCCGTATATATATCCCTTTTGCTGGCCAAAGCATTTTTTACCGTTAAATGGGTATAGAAATCAAGGTAGTTATAAGATGCCCCTATGTCAACATTAAAATAAGAATCTTTTTGCACAATTCCTCCAATCGTTGGATCCGGTTGGGTAAACTGGGTTTCGTCAAGTTCACTTTGAACCAATCCTGCACTCATACCAAAAGAAAGTTGATTTAAGTCAACTTCGCTTCTTGAGAACATGATATGGTGGGCATAAGTCAGTTTTACCCCTTTTTGTGAATGATAACCATTCTTATCATTAAAAAGAATAATACCACCACCTGATTGTTCGCCCAATCTTCCATTAAAACTCAATGTCTGTAAAGCTGGCGCATCTTCCTGGCCAAACCATTGCTGACGGGCAGTAAG
>CAZSDN010000025.1:0-19485 GCA_964605595.1 uncultured Flavobacterium sp.
ATGTTTTGTTATATAATTTAAAATTTCCCTTTCTACTGCTTACCTTTGCGCAAAAAATTGAAATTGAATTTATCACAATACACCAAAGAGTTTTCATATAATTTAAAACTTGCTTATCCGGTTATTTTAGGAATGGTGGGCCACACGCTCATCGGAATGGTCGATAACATCATGGTTGGGAAATTAGGAAGCACCGAGCTTGCAGCAGTTTCATTAGGAAACAGCCTGATATTCGTTGCAATGTCAATCGGAATCGGATTTTCGACAGCAATTACGCCAATTATAGGTGAAGCCGATGCTGAAAAAGATGATTCAAAAATCCGTTCGGTTTTTCATCACGGATTGTTTTTGTGTACGATTTTAGGCATTTTGCTTTTTCTTCTCGTTGTCATGGCAAAACCGCTGATGGGTTTGCTGCAACAGCCTGAAGATGTAATCGTGCTTGCAAAACCTTATTTGGATTGGGTAGCTTTTTCATTGATCCCGTTAATAATTTATCAAGGTTACAAACAATTTGCCGACGGGCTTTCGATGACAAAATATTCAATGTATGCGATTGTCATGGCAAATGTTATTCATGTAATCATTAATTACTTTTTAATTTACGGAATTTGGATTTTCCCAAAAATGGGAATCGTCGGTGCGGCTTTAGGAACTGTAATCTCCAGGATTTTGATGGTGATTTTCATGCACGTGATTTTATCTAGGAATGGAAAACTTAAAAAATATTTCAACGGATTTAGCTTCTCAAGCCTCAAAAAAGCACTTTTAAAAAAAATCATAGATCTAGGTTTGCCTTCTGCCATGCAAATGCTTTTTGAAGTTGTTTTATTTACGGCAGCAATCTGGCTTTGCGGAAATATAGGCAAAACCAGCCAGGCTGCGAACCAAATTGCTCTAAGTCTCGCTTCAATGACGTTTATGTTTGCAATGGGTCTGAGCGTTGTTTCAATGATTCGCGTCAGTAACCAAAAAGGATTTCAGGATTTTAAAAAGCTCGTGGTTGTTGCACGATCAATCTTTCTATTGGCAATTATCATCGAAATTATTTTTGCAATCATGTTTGTAGCTTTTCACAAAGTTTTACCGCTGATTTTCCTTGATATGGATAATAAAATCCAGCTTGTTGATAATACTGAAGTTATTACTATCGCTTCCAAATTGCTTATCGTTGCTGCAGTTTTCCAGATTTCAGACGGAATCCAGGTTGTGGTTTTAGGCGCTTTACGCGGATTACAGGACGTGAAAATTCCAATGTACATTACTTTTGTTTCCTATTGGATTATCGGTTTTCCGATATCGTATTATTTGGGCGAATACACCGAACTGAAAGCTGCCGGTGTATGGATCGGGCTTTTAGCCGGATTAACAGCTGCCGCGATATTTTTGTATATTCGCTTTCATTATCTGACAAAAAAATTAATCATCAATAATCCGGATTTGCCAAAAACCGGAAATTAAAATATTAAAAATGGAGTTACCAAAATTTTTACTCGGCGACAATACCGATTTTCCGGATGATATTTTTATCATTCATCTTGATTATCCACGGTTTATAATCAATCTTAAGGATGATGAGGTCGAATTTATGGAAGAAGCCGAAGATCTTGATGAAGCAGAACTGAATGCTGAAATGGAAAGCCTTATTGTTTTGGCAAATGAATTCTACGATCGTGAAATAGGGCGTTACGAGGAATAATTATTTTCTGAAATATTTTTCCAGTAAAATCTGAGCAGCTGCAAAAGGCGATAATTCGCTGTTTTGCACTGCTTTTTTATTTTCTTCCAGAAAACCGGTAATTTCCGGATGATTGAAAAAATGGTTTTGCAATTGTTCCTGAATCGTTTCAAGCATCCAGTATTGGTTTTGTTCCGAACGCTTTTCGTTAAAATAATTATTGGATTTTACCAAATCAAGAAAATCGGAAATCGTTTCCCAAACCTCAGGAATTCCATCCTTTGTAACGGCGCTGCAAGTAGAAACCGTTGGCATCCAGCCTGATTTTTTTACAGGAAATAAATGCAATGCACGATTGAATTCGGTTTTTGCCAGTTTTGCCTTTTTGATATTATCGCCATCAGCTTTATTGATTACAATAGCATCGGCCATTTCCATAATTCCGCGCTTGATTCCCTGAAGCTCATCGCCGGCACCGGAAATTTTTAGCAAAAGAAAAAAATCGACCATGCTGTGAACCGCAGTTTCACTTTGTCCGACGCCAACGGTTTCAATAACAATCGTATCAAATCCCGCGGCTTCACAAAGCGTAATCGTTTCGCGCGTTTTCCGTGCGACACCGCCAAGCGTTTCACCGGATGCAGACGGACGGATGTAAGCATTTTTGTCTTTAACCAGTTCTTCCATCCGGGTTTTATCGCCTAAAATACTTCCGTGAGAAATCGTGCTGCTCGGATCGACTGCCAAAACGGCAACTTTTTTTCCAGTATTGGTAAGGAATTTTCCAAAGCTTTCAATAAATGTACTTTTCCCAACGCCGGGAACACCCGTTATTCCGATGCGAACCGAATTATTTGCATGTGGCAAACAGAAATTGATGACTTGATTTGCTTTTTCAAGATGTTCTGGATTCGTGCTTTCGATTAAAGTTATCGCACGGCTTAAAGAGGTAATGTCGCCGGATAAAATACCTGTAACCAATTCGTTTGCCGAAGGTTGGGTTTTTCGTAAATCCTGAACGTGTTTTATAGATTTTGCACTGACGATTTCAGGCGGTTCAATTCCGTCTTTTTCATAAAGCGCACTGGTTTTCTTTTTTTCGGAAGCCAAAATTCTTGTTTTGAAAAGTAAAAGTAGTCAAAACAATATCAGTTTCAAAGCACTTTTGCTTTCTGAAAATTTTATTGCAATCTAATTATTCAATGAGTAAACAGGCTGTAAAACGGTTCAAATTGCAAAACTTTTATAAACTTTTGTGGCTAAAAAATTCCGGTCGGATTTTAAATGGTATTTTTGCAACAGATTTTCAAAGAATGGAAAACATTTTATTGATTTTTATCTGTCTTCTTCTTGGGCTTTTGCTGCAAAAAGTAAAAGATTTCCCGCCATACAGTTACAAAACGCTGAATCAGTTTATCATTTATATTTCACTTCCGGCACTTGCATTATATTATATTCCAAAACTAAAATTCAGCAGTGATTTGCTTTATCCGTTGGGAATTGCGTGGCTGGGATTTGCTTTTTCATTTGTGTTTTTTTCAATTCTCGGAAAACAATTTGGCTGGTCGAAAAAACTGACAGGTTGTCTAATTATCGTCGCCGGTTTGGGAAATACTTCTTTCGTTGGCTTTCCAATTATCCAGGCGTTGTATGGCGAAAAAGGTTTGGAAACCGCAATAATCGTTGACCAGCCGGGATCGTTCGTAGTCATGGCCACTTTGGGAATTATTACTGCCGCTTTTTTCTCTAAAGGAAAACCGGATTTTAAAATGATTTCGAAGAAAATCCTTTTCTTTCCGCCATTTGTAGCTTTTGCAGTTTCCTGTTTGATGAATGTTTTTCAGCAGGATTTCTTTGATGAAGCGCAACTGGTTTTTCAGAAACTCGGCGCAACGGTTTCGCCAATTGCACTGATTTCCGTCGGGCTGCAACTTAAAATAGAAAAGCAAAGCAAGCATTGGAAATTCCTGATTCTGGGATTATTTTTCAAATTAATGATAATGCCGGCTTTATTCTATGTTTTTTATAAGATTATTTTAAACGGCGAATCGCTCGCAATTGATGTTTCGATTATGGAAGCGGCTATGGCGCCAATGATTACGGGAGCAATCCTCGCTTCAAATTATGGATTAAAACCAAAACTCAGCAATATGATGATTGGGATCGGGATTCCGTTTTCATTCATTACGCTCGGTTTTTGGTATTGGATTTTATTGACATTTTAAATTATGCAAACCCAAGAGAACAATAGTGCAGTTCAGAAAACAGTTTACCCGATTTTATTTTCAATCGCTTTCGCGCATATGCTGAACGATTTGCTTCAGGCGGTTATTCCGGCTTCTTATCCGATTTTGAAGGATAATTACAACCTTTCGTTTACGCAAATTGGTTTGATTACGCTTGCTTATCAAATGGCGGCGTCGATTTTGCAGCCAATCGTCGGACTTTACACAGATAAAAAACCGCAGCCATTTTCACAGATTTTCGGGATGTTGTTCACTTTATCAGGAATAATATTATTGTCATTTGCATCGAGTTTTCATGTTATAATTGTGTCGGTTATTTTGGTCGGAATCGGTTCATCGATTTTTCATCCCGAAGCTTCACGCATTTCATTCCTTGCTTCCGGCGGGAAACGCGGGCTCGCGCAATCTATTTTCCAGCTTGGCGGAAACGCGGGAACTGCAATCGGGCCGTTATTGGTCGCGCTTATTGTAGTGCCAAATTCTCAGCATTACATCATTTGGTTTGCCATTGTTGCGATTCTGGCATTAATTGTTTTAAGCCGGATTGCATTTTGGTACCAAAGCCATTTAAGCCTTCGTGCGAATAAAAGGCCGGTAATCGATTTGCCTAATCTTTCGCAAACCAAGATTGTTATTTCCGTAGTAATACTTTTGATTTTGATTTTTTCGAAATTCTTTTACATGGCCGGTATGTCGAGTTATTTTACATTCTATCTGATGGAAAAATTCAATCTTTCGGTTCAGGACGCGCAATTTCACCTGGTGCTTTTTCTTGCGAGCTGTGCGATCGGGACTTTGATTGGCGGACCGCTTGGCGATAAATTTGGCCGCAAATACGTAATATGGTTTTCAGTTTTGGGTGTTGCTCCATTTACATTAATACTTCCTTATGCTGATTTATTTTGGACGGGAATCCTCTCAGTAGTGATAGGAATAATTATTTCTTCCGCTTTTCCTGCGATTCTTGTTTACGCACAGGAATTGTTGCCCAAAAAACTCGGAATGGTGTCCGGATTATTCTATGGTTTTGCTTTCGGAATGGGCGGATTAGGCTCGGCATTGCTTGGGAATCTCGCCGATCATACCGGAATTGTTTACGTGTACCATCTTTGTTCATTTTTGCCGTTAATTGGTATAATCGCTTTCTTTTTGCCTAATCTGAAAAAGAAACAATAAATCGAAATAAATAGTATTTTTGAAACTCCGCCAATCCGGAATTGAAATACGTTTATGGAAAATATAATAACCAAGGAAATAATTCACTTGCTTGAAGAAATAGTAGGGCAGTCATTCCTTTTTTTAGACGAAGAAACCCGAATTCATTATGGGCGTGATGAAACGGAAGATTATGTTTTTCCGCCTTCCGTTGTATTAAAACCGGGCTCTCCCGAAGAAATTTCTGAAATCCTCAAACTTGCAAACAGCTATAAAATTCCGGTCGTTCCCATTGGCGGAAGAACAGGTTTAAGCGGCGGTGCATTAAGTATTCATGGCGGAATTGGTTTGTCAATGGAACGTTTCAATAAAATCATAGAAATTGATGAAAAAAATCTTCAGGTTATAACCGAAACAGCTGTAATTACACAAGTTTTACGTGAAGCGGTTCTTGAGAAAGGCCTGTTTTATCCTGTTGATCCAAGCAGCCAGGGAAGTTGCTGGATAGGAGGGAATATCGCCGAGAATTCTGGCGGAGCGCGGGCTGTAAAATATGGTGTAACCAAAGATTATGTATTAAATCTGGAAGTGGTTTTGCCAACGGGCGAAATCATCTGGACGGGAGCAAATACGCTTAAAAATTCAACCGGTTATAATCTGACGCAATTAATGGTTGGAAGCGAAGGAACACTTGGAATCATTACAAAAGCTGTTCTGAAACTCTTGCCAAAGAATGATTTCAATGTATTAATGCTCGTTCCTTTTTATAGTGCGAATGAAGCCTGCCAAGCGGTTTCAGCGATTTTTAGAGCGGGAATCGTTCCGAGCGCTTTAGAGTTTATGGAACGCGATGCGATTGATTGGGCAATAAAATTCGTTGACGGATTGAATGTTTCCGTTAAGGATAAAATTCAGGCACATTTACTGATCGAAGTTGATGGGAATCATACTGATATCCTTTTCGCTGAAGCTGAAAAAATCATGTCGGTTGTAGAACAGTTTGAAATTGATGAAGTACTTTTTGCCGATACCGAAGAACAAAAAAACGCAATCTGGAAGATGCGGCGCAATGTTGCCGAAGCGGTAAAATCAAACTCAATATATAAAGAAGAAGATACGGTTGTACCGCGATATGAACTGCCAACATTATTGGAAGGAATTAAACGAATTGGAAATAAATATGGTTTTCGGTCGATTTGTTACGGGCATGCCGGCGACGGAAACCTTCATGTGAATATTATCAAAGAGCAAATGTCGGATGAAAACTGGAAGACTGAAGTCCCAAAAGGAATCCGGGAAATTTTTGAGCTTACGGTTTCTTTAAAAGGAACGCTATCGGGCGAACACGGAATCGGCTATGTCCAGAAAAATTACATGGATATTGCATTTTCATCAGTACACATTCAATTGATGAAAAATATAAAGAATGTTTTTGACCCGAATGGCATTCTGAATCCTGGTAAAATCTTCCCGGACAGCAATTAATGAAAATACGACAAATGTCGTATTGCCAAAAAAAAGTAGTTGAAATAGTTTTACATCATTAATAACTAACAATTAATCATTATGAAAAAAATTATTTTATCTGCTGTGGCAATCCTTGTTTTTGGATTTGCGAGTGCACAGGAAACAAAGTTTGGTGTTAAAGCGGGTGTTGACTTGGCAACCATGAAAGCTAAAGTTGATACAGGTTTTGGAACAGTGGAAGCCACAGGTTCAGAAACCGGATTCTTCGTGGGAGGTTTTGTGAATTTCGGCCTTTCTGAGAAATTCTCGATACAGCCTGAGGTTATGTATGTTGCGATTACAGATTCAAACTTTTTGAGCGTTCCTATTTTGGCAAAATATTCAATTGCTAATTCCTTTAGCCTGATTGCGGGCCCAAGTTTAAACTATTTTATGGATGCTGAGGAAGATGAATTTAAAGTAAATGTTGATTTCGGGGCAATTTATGATATTACTGAAAACCTGGACGTGAATGCGAAGTATTCATTAGGTATGGGCGACGTACAGGTTAGCGGTATTTTTATTGGAGTGGGTTACAAATTTTAAATTATTTTGTTTTAGTTTGAGTGAAAAAGCCATCGAATTTACGATGGCTTTTTTAATTGGGTCAATCCCTTTTCGGGGAGTTTTTCTTTTCTCTCTTTTCCTGTTTCTTTTCTTTTGCAGTTTTAAGAGGCTCTTTTTTGACATTTTTTTTCATGTCTGTTCCTTTTGACATAATAAAAGAGTTTAGTTAGACAAATCTATGTAGTAAATTTAGAGATATTATTTTCTCTTTTATATGTGCTAACAAATTTTTAATAGTTTACTATCTGGATAAAAAAATCCCCGACTCAATAATCGGGGATTAATTTTTAGGATTGGATTTATTCGTTAATGATAACCCACTCGCCTGAAGCTAGTAAGTTTTCGGCTTTTTTGTATTTCATTGTTTCCGTTTTTCCGCTCATGACATGTTTAATGGTAACATTGTCGTTACGGTTAATTTTCGGCGCATCGCGCATAATGGTTTCAGTAACCTGGCGTTGCTGTGTTTGCCCGGCTTCACGGTTTTCTGCGGAAGCGGTATCACTATTTGGGATTTCATCTTTCGATGTCGTATAATTTTCCTTTTTCTTAACTTCTTTTGCTTCATGGATTGTTGAAACGTTTTGCTGAGGCAGATCGCCTTTGAAAAGGAAAGAAATCACTTCTTTATTCACGCCGTTAAGCATATTGCTGAACAAATTAAAAGCTTCAAATTTATAGATAAGCAGCGGATCTTTCTGTTCATGAACGGCAAGCTGGACTGACTGTTTCAGTTCGTCCATTTTCCGTAAGTGTTTCTTCCAGGCTTCGTCAACAATGGCAAGCGTGATGTTTTTCTCGAAATCGGCAATAAGTTGTTTTCCTTCGCTTTCGTATGCTTTTTTAAGGTCGGTTACGACATTCAAAGTTTTGATTCCGTCAGAAAAAGGAACTACGATACGCTCAAACTGGTTGCCTTCATTCTCATAAACATTGCTGATAATCGGGAAAGCTTCACGCGCGCTACGCTCGGTTTTCTCAATATAGTAGGCCATAGTGGCTTTGTACACTTTTCCGGTAAGTTCCTGAGCCGAAATTTTGTTGAAATCACTTTCGCTTACGGGCGAAGTAACAGAGAAATAACGGATCAGTTCAAATTCGAAATTCTTGAAATCATTTGTCGCTTTATTATTTGAAACGATCAGTTCGCAAGTGTCATACATCATATTTGCAATATCAACTTTCAAACGTTCACCGTGTAAAGCGTGGCGTCTTCTTTTGTAAATCACTTCCCGTTGCGCGTTCATTACATCGTCATATTCCAATAATCTTTTACGTACGCCAAAGTTGTTTTCTTCCACTTTTTTCTGTGCGCGCTCGATAGATTTTGTCATCATTGAATGCTGGATAACTTCACCTTCTTTCAGTCCCATTCTGTCCATTACTTTCGCAACTCTTTCAGAACCGAACAAACGCATCAGGTTATCTTCCAAAGAAACATAAAATTGTGAACTACCAACATCTCCCTGACGACCCGCGCGACCACGTAACTGGCGGTCAACACGGCGTGAATCATGGCGTTCAGTTCCAATAATTGCCAAACCTCCTGCAGCTTTTACTTCTGGTGTAAGCTTGATATCGGTTCCACGGCCGGCCATATTTGTAGCAATTGTTACAACTCCGGCTTTACCGGCTTCTTCAACAATTTGCGCTTCCTGCTTGTGCATTTTTGCGTTCAGGACATTATGGGGAACACCGCGCATTTTCAGCATCCGGCTTAACAATTCTGAACTTTCTACCGAAGTTGTACCAATAAGCACCGGCCTTCCTGATTCTGAAAGCTGTGTTACATCTTCAATTACGGCATTGAATTTTTCACGAACCGAACGGTAAATAAGATCTTCTTTGTCTTTTCTTGCCATCGGGCGATTGGTTGGAATTTCTACAACATCAAGTTTGTAGATTTCCCAAAGCTCGCCTGCTTCGGTCGAAGCCGTACCGGTCATACCCGCAAGTTTGTTATACATCCTGAAATAATTCTGAAGTGTAATTGTTGCGAATGTTTGCGTTGCCGCTTCGATCTTTACGTTTTCCTTCGCTTCAATCGCCTGATGCAATCCGTCAGAATAACGGCGGCCGTCCATGATACGCCCGGTTTGCTCGTCAACGATGAGGATTTTATTGTCCATGATTACATATTCGACGTCTTTTTCGAACAATGCGTAAGCTTTCAATAATTGCGTAAGCGTATGGATCCTTTCACTTTTTACTGAGAAATCCTGAAAAAGCTTTTCTTTTTCTTCCGCTTCAGCATCTTTATCCAGGTTTTGTTTTTCGATACGCGCGATTTCGGTCCCGATATCAGGAAGTACAAAAAAGTCGCCGTCAGTATCGCCTGAAAGGAATTTGATTCCGTTATCGGTCAATTCAACCTGATTGTTCTTTTCTTCGATTACAAAATACAACGCTTCATCCACTTTTGGCATTTCGCGGTTGTTATCCTGCATGTATTGATTTTCGGTTTTCTGGAGTATTTGCTTGATTCCTTCTTCACTTAAGAATTTGATCAACGCTTTATTTTTCGGTAAACTTCTGTAAGCTCTTAATAAGTTAAAACCACCGTCTTTTGTGTTTCCTTCTTTAATAAGGCGTTTTGCTTCGGTTAAAAATCCGTTCGCAAGCTGTCTTTGCTGGTTAACAAGTGTTTCAATTTTTGGTTTCAGTTCATTGAACTCGTGGCGGTCGCCTTGCGGAACCGGGCCAGAAATAATCAACGGCGTTCTTGCATCGTCAATCAAAACCGAATCGACCTCATCAACGATTGCGAAATTGTGCTTTCTCTGAACAAGGTCAGATGGCGAATGCGACATATTGTCCCTTAGATAATCAAAACCGAATTCGTTGTTTGTTCCATAAGTAATATCTGCTTCGTATGCTTTTCTTCTTCCTTCAGAGTTTGGCTGGTGATTATCGATGCAATCAACCGTTAAACCGTGGAATTCGAATAAAGGCGCCTTCCAGGAGCTGTCGCGTTTTGCAAGGTAATCGTTTACGGTTACAAGGTGAACTCCGTTTCCGGTAAGTGCATTTAAATAAAGCGGAAGCGTTGCGACCAACGTTTTACCTTCACCGGTTTGCATTTCGGCAACTTTGCCTTCGTGTAAAACCATTCCGCCGATTAACTGAACGTCGTAGTGAATCATGTCCCAGGTAATTGCTTTTCCGGCTGCGTTCCATGAATTTGCCCAAACAGAATTATCACCGTCAAGCGTAATATATTCCTTTGTAGCTGAAAGTTCGCGGTCTTTTGGAGTGGATGTAACTGTAACGTGGGTGTTTTCCTTAAAGCGTTTTGCAGTTTCTTTTACAACGGCAAAAGCTTCCGGAAGGATTTCCATCAGTGTTTTTTCAGAAACTTGGTAAGCTTCTTTTTCCAGCGCATCGATATCAGCATAAATATCTTCTTTTTTGTCTATGTCTTCGGTGTTTTCAACTTCCTGGCGCAACGATGCTATTTTCGCATCTTTATCGGCCCTGGCCGTTTTGATGCGTTCTTTGAACCCGGCTGTCTTAGCTCTTAATTCGTCGTTCGAAAGCGAAGTTAGCGTGCCCTCGAGCGATTTGATTTTGTTTAGGTAAGGTTGTAAGGCTTTGACGTCTTTTTGGGATTTATCACCAACAAAAGCCTTAAGTATGCTGTTTATGAAACTCATAATAATTAAATTTCTGTTTTAAAATGTGTGCAAATTTAAGCAAAAAAAAAGCCTCGTGATGAGACTTTTCAATTTGATTTATTTTTTAATATTCATCCTCATTCCAAAGATAATCTTCGTCTGTCGGATAATCCGGCCAAATCTCTTCCATTGATTCATATATCTCACCTTCATCCTCTATCGACTGTAGGTTTTCAACCACTTCTAATGGTGCACCAGCCCTGATAGCGTAATCGATAAGTTCGTCTTTGGTTGCTGGCCACGGAGCATCGCTTAAATAAGATGCTAATTCTAATGTCCAATACATTGCTGTCGATTTTTTAGTTTATGCAAAAATAAATTTTTTACTGAAAATGTCAAGTAAAATTCGATTTATTTTAAAAAAAGTTAAGAACGTCAATAAAATACTAACTATTCCTGATATTAACGTCTTAATTTCATTGTAGTTATTTCCTTGGGATCCATTGGACTTCCTCGGCTTGAAGGTCGTGAGACAACTTCCGTGCCAACACGAAAAGGTAGTCAGAAAGTCGGTTCAGGTATTTCAAAGCAATTTCCGCAACAGGCTCATTATGATTTAATTGAACTGAAAGACGTTCGGCGCGACGGCAAACACAACGCGCAATATGACAATATGACACGGTGGTGTGTCCGCCAGGCAAAACGAAATGTGTCATTGGTGGCAGTTCATTTTCCATTGTGTCGATCTCATTTTCGAGTAATTCAATATCACTTTCTACAATTCCGAGTTTTTGAAGGCGGAGTTCACCATTTTTCATGACTTCTTTTTCTGGCGGAGTTGCCAGGATTGCGCCGATTGTGAATAATCTGTCCTGAATTTCGATCAGGATTTTCTTATAATGGTCATTGATTTCCTGATCACGTATAAGTCCGATGTAAGAATTAAGTTCATCAACGGTTCCATAACTTTCGATACGGATGTGGTCTTTTGGCACACGCGTGCCACCAAAAAGCGCAGTTGTTCCTTTATCTCCGGTTTTGGTATATACTTTCATCTGATTAATTGATAATTATCCATAGTTAATTACTCTTATCGCTTTCAATAATTCCGTCGCGCAAACGGATCACACGATGCGCATAAGCTGCAATATCTTCTTCATGAGTTACAAGGATTACCGTATTTCCGTTTTTATGGATATCGCCAAAAAGCTTCATGATCTCTACCGAAGTTTTACTGTCCAGGTTTCCCGTCGGTTCATCGGCCAAAATAATCGAAGGTTTGTTAACCAAAGCTCTCGCAATTGCAACGCGCTGTCTTTGCCCGCCCGAAAGCTGGTTTGGCTGGTGATCCATCCGGTCAGAAAGATTTACCTGTTGCAAAACTTCTGTAGCCCGAACGTTTCTTTCAGATTTGGAATATCCGGCATAAACCATTGGCAAAGCTACATTATCCAACGCTGTAGTTCTTGGTAAAAGATTGAAAGTCTGGAATACAAATCCAATTTCCTTATTACGGATTTCTGCCAGTTCGTCATCCGACATCGAACTTACATCTTTTCCGTTCAAAACATAAGAACCTGAAGTTGGTGTATCGAGGCATCCCAAAAGGTTCATTAATGTTGATTTTCCTGAACCTGAAGGTCCCATTAAAGCTACATATTCGCCACGTTTGATCTCAAGATCGATTCCTTTTAGGACATAAACAGTTTCATTCCCAAGAATAAAATCCCGTGTAATATTCTTTATTTTTATAAGTGTGTCTGCCATCATGCTTATTTGTCTCTAAAAGTAAGAAAATTATACAATCCAACCCCAAAATTATGACTTTAAGACTTATTTAATATTTTGCCAGTTTTGTATTAAACTATTCATAAAATTTTAACAGTCTATGGGAATTCTTTTTTTTAATGGGTAAATTTATAATTCAAATTTTTAAAATTAAAACCGCACAATTATGAAAAAGATTAATTTATTTTTAGGAGCAGCAATCATTGCTTTAGGATTTTCTTCCTGTAAAAGTGAAAGCGAAAGATCTGCAGAAAAAACTTTCGATTCGTATGAAAAATATGTCGATTCAGTAAACACTGTCACTGCTGACGAAGCCAAAGCAAACTGGGAGGCAATCGAAGCCGGTTACAGCCAAAGAACTGCCGAAGCCGAAGCAGCTTTGATTAGTATGAAAGATAAGGAAAATGCCGAATCACGCCTTGAAAAAACCAAAACCAAATATGCAGAACTGAAAGCCAAAATGGAAGTTGAAGCTGCGCAAAATGATCAGTCAAACAGAAAGCAAGTTTTGCGTGACGCCTATTTCGGAGCCGGCAAAATTGGTGAAGATATGAGTTTTGCATGGGTTAATAAAGACAATATCTTGAAGGTTTACAATGATTTTTACAATGAATTTGAGAAAAACAAGGATTCATACACAAGAGAAGATTTTGATGAAATCAAAGCAATGTATGAAGCACTTGACGCGCATAAAAACAAAGTAGAAAAAGAAGGTTTGTCTTCAAGGGATAATGGGAAAATTGCCGAGTTGAAATTTAAATTTGCCCCAAAATTCAAATGGGAAAGAATGGGTGCTAAAGCTGAGGAAAACGCCGAAGCTAAGCAGTAACAGGTTTTTCTGTTTGATTAGGAATTGGCGGCCATTTCTGGCCGCCTTTTGTTTTAAATGCGTATTGAAAAATGTTCTTTTTCCTGTTCTTTTCTAAAAAATACAAATCCCCATTGAAACGTGTCAATTGTAACCGTAACTTTCGGGTTTTGCTTGATGATTTCCCAGGTTTCTTCCATTTCCCGCGACCAATGGATGTCGTCAAAAATCCAGACAGAATTGTTTGTAATTGTTGGAAGCAACAGGTTAAAATAATTTAAAGTCGCTTCTTTTTGATGGTTTCCGTCGAAGTAAATTAAGTCGAATGTCGAATGTCGCAAGTCTGAAAGTGATTCTGTAAATTCACCAATAAAGACTTCGATATTATTTAATCCGAATTTGTGAAAACTATCTTTTGCAATTTTTGCAGTTTCAGGGCAACCTTCTAATGTTACTATTCTTGATTCAGGGTTTGCAGCAGCAATTGCTGAAGTAGCCAAACCCAACGAAGTTCCGATTTCCAAACTATTTTCAGGTTTGAAATAATTCACAACCCGAAACAATAATTCCGCACGTTTTCGACTGATTCCTGCAGTTTTTGCAATTTTTGAAACCTGCCGTTTGTTCGATTTAAAAACTTTCGAACCTGCGCCAAAATCTGTGACATTTATAAAATCATGATTTTCCAGAAGTGACGTTCTATGGTTTTTTAAAAGATCATACTCAGGATAATTGGCTTTATCATAAAAACATTTCGTCACCAAACTGAATACAAATGGCGAATGAACGCCGTGTTCGTTTTTGGATTTCCAGAGGAATTTCAGGTATGATTTTATGATATGGAGCATTTAATAATCTGATTTATCCTTCGTTTTTCGCACTCAATTCAAACCATCTTTCTTCTTTTTCTTCAATTTTTTTAATGATCTTTTGAAGTTCATTTGCTTTGGTTCCAATTTCTGAATCGACGACTTTTCCATCAGAAAATAACTGCTCGATCATTTTCTTTTCGTATTCAAGGTCTTTGATTTCACGCTCGATTTTCTGGAATTCCTTTTGCTCATTGAATGATAAACCGGAAGTGTTGTTTTGCTGTTTCCAGTTATTTTTTTCGGTCGAAACTGAACTTAATTCTTTCTTAGTCGGTTCTGAACTGTCTTCATACGTCCTGAAATCAGAATAATTTCCGGGAAAATCTTCAATTTCTCCTTCACCTCGAAATACGAACAAGTGATCCACGATTTTATCCATAAAATAACGGTCGTGCGAAACCACGATCAAACATCCGGGATAATCCATCAGGAAGTTTTCCAAAACGTTCAAGGTTACAATATCAAGGTCATTTGTTGGTTCATCCAAAATCAAAAAGTTCGGATTCTGGATCAAAACCGTACATAAGTACAAACGTTTTAATTCACCGCCACTGAGTTTTTCTACGAAATCGTGCTGTTTTTTACGGTCGAATAAGAATCGTTCCAATAATTGTCCCGCCGAAATCGTCCGTCCTTTCATCAGCGGAATATATTCGCCATATTCCTTTATGATATCAATGACTTTTTGCCCCGGTTTCGGGTTGATGCCGCTTTGCGTGTAATAACCAATCTTGATCGTATCGCCAATCACAACTTTTCCTGAATCAGGCGGAATCGTTCCCGTAATTAAATTCAGGAATGTAGATTTTCCGGTTCCGTTTTTACCAATAATCCCGATGCGTTCACCACGTTGGAAATCATAACTAAATCCGTCAAGGATCGTTTTATCTTTAAATTTTTTCGTCAGTTTATGCATTTCTATGATCTTGCTTCCCATGCGCTCCATGTTGATCTCGAGTTCAACTTGTTGCTCACGGCGACGGCTTTGCGCTTTTTCTTTGATAACATAAAAATCATCCTGGCGTGACTTCGATTTGGTAGTACGTGCTTTTGGCTGGCGGCGCATCCAATCGAGTTCTTTTACAAATAGGTTTTGCGCTTTGTCAATACTTGCATTTTCAGATGCGATACGGAGTTCCTTCTTCTCTAGATAATACGAATAGTTTCCTTTATATTGATACAGTTTACCGTTTTCGAGCTCGATGATTTCATTACAAACACGCTCTAAAAAGAAACGGTCGTGCGTAACCATAAACAGCGTAATGTTTTCTTTTGCAAAATAACTTTCGAGCCATTCGATCATTTCAAGGTCAAGGTGGTTCGTAGGCTCATCCAGAATCAACAGATCAGGACGGTTTATAAGTATAATCGCAAGCGAAAGGCGCTTTTTTTGTCCGCCCGACATGCTTTTGACTTTCAATTTTAAATCTTCAAGCTTCAGTTTAAATAAGATTTGCTTGAATTGCGTTTCAAAATCCCAGGCATTGAATTGATCCATTTTATCGAAAGCTTTCTGATACGCTTCTGCGTCTTCGGGATTTTCGAGCGCTTTTTCATATTGTTCAATTACTTTCAATGTTTCGTTATCCGAAGCGAAAATACTTTCCTCAATTGTCAATTCGTCCTGCAAATCCGGAACCTGCGACAAGAACGCCATTTTAATGTCCTTGCGCATAATCACCTGACCGGAATCCGGTTCGTCTTCGCCGTTGATGATTTTCATGATTGTCGTTTTCCCGGTTCCGTTTTTGGCGATAAATGCAATTTTCTGGTCTTTGTTGATGCCAAACGAAATGTTTTCAAACAAAACCCTTTCTCCAAACGATTTTGAGATATTTTCTACTGATAGGTAATTCACAGGTAAGATTTTTTGCAAAAGTAGGTTTAAATGTCGAAAGTCAAAAGTCAAAAGTCGAACGGTAGGAATCTGAGTAATAAAATCGGCAATTGTCAATTATCAATTGTCAATTAAATTATATTTGCGATATGAAGCTTTCCGTCATAATCCTAAATTACAATGTCCGCTATTTCCTCGAGTTATGTCTATTGAGCGTCGAAGCAGCCTTGAATGACATCGAAAGCGAAATCATTGTTGTCGATAATAATTCTCCCGACGACAGCTGCGAAATGGTAAAACGCCGTTTTCCAAACATCAAACTGATTGAAAACAAAGAAAATTCAGGTTTTCCAAAAGGCAATAACATTGGCGTTGCCGAAGCAAAAGGTGAATACATCTGTATTTTAAATCCGGATACAGTCGTTGCAGAAGATACTTTTTTAAAAGTTTTGGCTTTCGCCGAAAAGCAAACGAATCTTGGAATCATCGGTGCAAAATTAATTGACGGAACCGGAAATTTCCTTCCCGAAAGTAAACGCGGCATTCCAACTCCGTTTACAGCTTTTACCAAAATTACAGGTTTGTATAAAGTTTCTGATTTCTTCGGGAACTATTACGCATCGCATTTATCGGAAAATGAAACCGGAAAAGTTGAGATCCTTGTCGGTGCATTTATGGTTATGAAAACACAATTGTATAATGAAATTGGCGGTTTCGACGAAGATTGCTTTATGTATTCCGATGATATTGATTTGTCGTACATGGTTTTGAAAACCGGAAAATCCAATTATTATTTCCACGAAACTTCCGTAATACATTATAAAGGAGAAAGCACAATAAAAGACGGAACGTATATGCGCCGTTTCCGCGAAGCAATGGATTTCTTTTACAAAAAACATTTCCGTCCGTCGTTTTTGTTTTCGGGTTTTATGCGAGCAGGAATTGTATTTTTTTCATTCGTAAAAAAGTTTCAGGGAAAAGAGCAGCCAAAAATTCATCCCGAGCATTATATTTTGATTTCAAAAGATGAAAACCTAAAAGGAAAACTTCAGTCGCAACTGAAAAAAAAGATCACTTTGTTTGACCCGCAAAACGAAAAAGAAGTATTTTCGCAAACGTTTTCGAGGCTTCAAAAGACAGAAGTGATTTTGGATAATAATGCACTTTCGTTCAAAGAATGCATCACTCTTTTGGAAAAGCTCAGAAACAATGGATTATCGTTCAAGATTCTGCCAAAAAACTCCGATTTTATTATCGGGAGCAACAGCAGCAATGACAGGGGCGAAGTCGTAAAAATAGCGTAAGAAAATGCAGATTAGCAAACGATGTATGAAAATTAGTGCTAATTTTGCAGTCAGAAATTTAAATTCACCTTCAAGGTTAACAATATGGCAAGATTTGAATTGAAACTTCCGAAAATGGGAGAAAGCGTTGCAGAAGCGACCATTACAAATTGGTTAAAAGAAGTTGGCGATACGATTGAGGTCGATGAAGCCGTTCTGGAAATCGCTACCGATAAAGTAGATTCTGAAGTTCCTTCTGAAGTAAGCGGAACATTGGTTGAAAAACTTTTCCAGAAAGACGACCTGGTTCAGGTGGGCCAAACCATCGCGATCATTGAAGTTTCAGGCGGCGTTGCAGTTGATGCACCTGCAGAAAAAACTTCTGCTGTTGCAGAAAATGTTGCCGCTGTGGAAAAAACTGTTACCGCTGCAAAAGAGACTGCGGCTCCTCAGGATTTCTCAAATTCAGAAAAATTCTTCTCGCCATTGGTAAAAAATATTGCGAAGGAAGAAGGCGTTTCTGTTGCTGACCTTGAAGCGATAAACGGTTCAGGAAAAGACGGCCGCGTTACCAAAGACGATATTTTAAAGTATGTCGAAAGTCGAAAGTCAAAAGTCGAAAGTGTCCCAGCAGCGTCTCAGGCAGTACCTAAATCACAAAGCCCAGCACCTGTTTCTACACCTCCATCTGTAAACGGAGGCGACGAAATCATAGAAATGGATCGTATGCGCAAGCTGATCTCAGGCTATATGGTGGCTTCGGTGCAAACATCAGCGCACGTTCAGTCGTTTATTGAAGTTGATGTGACGAACATCGTAAAATGGCGCGATAAAGTGAAAACTGCTTTCGAAAAAAGAGAAGGAGAGAAGCTTACCTTCACGCCAATTTTCATGGAAGCTGTAGCAAAAGCGCTAAAAGATTTCCCTGGAATGAACATCTCAGTTGATGGAGATTACATTATCAAAAAGAAAAATATCAACCTTGGAATGGCCGCGGCGTTGCCAAACGGAAACCTTATCGTTCCTGTAATTAAAAATGCCGATCAGTTAAACCTTGTCGGAATGGCAAAGGCGGTTAACGATCTTGGAAACCGTGCAAAAGCAGGGAAATTAAAACCAGACGATACGCAAGGCGGAACTTATACGGTAACAAATGTTGGAACATTTGGAAGCGTTTTCGGAACGCCGATTATTAACCAGCCGCAAGTGGGAATACTTGCACTTGGCGCAATCCGTAAAGTTCCTGCGGTTATTGAAACTCCGGAAGGCGATTTTATCGGCATCCGCCAGAAAATGTTCCTTTCACACAGTTATGACCACCGTGTCGTAGACGGAGCTTTGGGAGGAAGTTTTGTGAAACGCGTTGCCGAGTATTTGGAAGCGTTTGATGCGAATAGGGATTTTTAATCCACCAATCATAAATAACAAAAGCCTCTCATTACGAGAGGCTTTTGTTATTTATAAAGAATCACTTTTGTTGCTGAAATTCCTTTTTCTGAGAAGGCCTTGATTAGGTATAATCCGTTTGGCAGCAATTCCAGGTTTAATTCGCCTGTAAAATGCTCTTCTGATTTTACAAGTCTTCCTGATATGTCAAACACTGCAATGTTAGTAATTTCTTTCAGGTTAAAGTTAATTTTTCCTGTTGTAGGATTCGGGAAAATCAGCAATTTGGAATTCTGTAATTCGTGAGGATCTATAGATAATAATTCAAAACTGTACGTGTGTGACGACGAATCATAATTGCAGATTTGTGTTTCCATCTGAAACGAATCATACACGTTTACGTTTACGGTATAATTGTCATATTCCCATTCTAAGGGAATTGTGATATTGTCGTTTAAATTTACAACTATGGCCAGCGGAGTAACGACATAGCAAACTTTCAGACTGATGATATTTCCTTCAATAGTATAATTACTGGTGCCTAAATAAGCGCCTGAAAAGCAGCGCGTTATCAGGTTTACTTTCACGCCTTCGTCGATCGTGGAAACATTGACCTGATCTACAATTATATTTTGTGAAAATCCCGCAAAAGCCGACAGGGAAAAAACGATAGCAAGTAAAAATTTATTCATGATTTTTTCGGATTAGGTTTTACGAATTTAGCAATAATATTTATACGTAACGA
>CAZSDN010000025.1:19495-20242 GCA_964605595.1 uncultured Flavobacterium sp.
GTTTTATAAATGTTTAATTGTTTTAAGGAATTTAAATATTTTTTTAATATAGTATAAGAAGAGAAACAAGTACATTTGTAAATCATAAAAATTAAAATGGAACTTAAATTACACAGGCCAATTTCTTTCTTCGATCTTGAAACCACCGGAATCGACATCTGTAAAGACCGTATCGTCGAAATATCAATACTAAAAGTTTTTCCAAACGGAAACAAAGAAAGTAAGACCTGGCTTGTAAATCCGACGATTGAAATTCCTGCTGCTTCAACGGCAGTGCATGGAATTACCAATGAAAAAGTTGCCAATGAACCAACATTCCAGCAACTGGCTCCAATGGTTTACAATATGATTAAGGATTCGGATCTTGCGGGTTATAATTCGGATCGTTTTGATATTCCGTTATTGGCCGAAGAACTACTTCGCGCCGGGCTCGATTTTGATATGAAAAGCCGTGTTTCAGTTGATGTCCAGACGATTTTCCATAAAATGGAAGAAAGAACATTAAGTGCCGCTTTGAAATTTTACTGCGGAAAAAGCCTTGAAAACGCACATTCTGCCGAAGCCGATACCACCGCGACCTATGAAATCCTGAAAGCGCAACTGGAGCGTTACCCCGAATTGGAAAACGACATGAAATCATTATCAGAGTTCACTACACGCAAAAAAATAGCCGACTTTGCAGGAATGATTGCTTTTGATAAAGACAATGAAGAGCTGGCTGGCGGGAATGACGCAGGTAATGGCGCG
>CAZSDN010000025.1:20252-30191 GCA_964605595.1 uncultured Flavobacterium sp.
TAAAGACAATGATGAAATTTTTACTTTCGGGAAACACAAAGGAATGAAAGTCGAAAAAATACTCGAAACAGAGCCGGGATATTTCAGTTGGGTACAAAATGCCGATTTCCCTTTGTATACAAAAAAGGTTCTGACTGCGATAAAACTCCGTAAATTGAATAATAAGTTTAATTAATTCCGAGCTTCTATAAAAGTCGCTCCGCAGCAACTAAATGAAAATCCTCTGCATCGGCCGTAATTATGCCAAACATATAGAAGAGCTCCAAAATGAACGTCCTGACGAACCCGTGGTTTTTCTAAAGCCCGATTCGGCAATTTTGCTGAAACAGCATCCGTTCGTTATCCCGGAATTTTCAGAAGATATTCACCACGAAATCGAAATCATCGTCCGGATCAATAAAGTCGGGAAATACATCGATGCAAAATTTGCACATAAATATTATGATGAAATCAGCGTCGGAATTGATTTTACCGCTCGTGATTTGCAGCAAAAGTTAAAAGATAAAGGGCTTCCGTGGGAAAAGGCCAAAGCATTTGACGGATCGGCGGTGATCGGCGAATTTTTAAAAAAATCGCAATTTGAGTCAATGGAAAACCTTACATTTGAATTAAGCAATAACGGAAAATCTGTCCAAAAAGGAAATACATCGCATATGTTGTGGAAAATAGATGAATTGATCGCGCATGTTTCGCAATATTTCACGCTCAAAATAGGCGATATAATTTTTACAGGCACGCCCGAAGGAGTGGCACAGGTTAAACCAAACGACATTTTAGAAGGTTTTTTAGAATCAAATAAATTATTTAGAATCCAGGTAAAATAATGGCACTACATTATAATTTAGCAAAAGTCTATGCGATTTCTGAGAATGACGAAGAATTCGTACTTGAAATACTCAAGCTTTTTATAACTGAAGTTCCTGCCGATTTACTCGAAGTGAAACAAGGCATCGAAGAAAAAAACTACAAACAGGCTTATAGCTTTGCGCATAAAGTCAAGCCAACTCTTGATTTACTTGGAATGACCGTTGGATTTGAAGAAATTCTTTGCATCGAAGACTGGACCAAACGCGAAGGAAAACGCAAGGAAATCAAAGATACTTTCAAAAGCCTTGAAAGCCGCGTTGAAAAAGCGGTCAAAGAAGTTGCGAAGGATTTTAGTTTATAGGGCGTGTCCGCAAGGGCCGGGCTGTTCGCTAAATCTTTTTTGTATAAATTCTGTTATCATTCCGAGCAACCGTAGAACAAAAAAGGATACCGCTTCCATCCCTCACGCAAATAATTACTAACTTTAAGTTCCGTTTTCCAAAATAAAATACATGAAAGCAACCATAGTTACCATTGGCGACGAAATTTTAATCGGGCAGATTATTGATACAAATTCCGGGTTCATTGCCAAATCATTTGATAAAATAGGAGTAGAGGTTAGTGAGGTCATTTCCATTTCCGATAATAAAAAACACATTCTCGATACATTTGAAAGGCTCCAGGATAATGTCGAACTAGTCATTATGACCGGCGGGCTTGGCCCAACAAAAGACGATGTCACGAAAAAAACCATTTGTGACTATTTTGAAGATGAACTTGTAAGCGACGCAAAAGTATTGGCACATGTCGAAGATTTATTCCACAAATTTACTGGAACGCGCGCGCCATTGTTACAGGTAAATATAGATCAGGCGCTGGTTCCGTCAAAATGCACGGTGCTGCACAACCAGGTCGGAACCGCGCCCGGAATGTGGATGAAAAAAGGAAATACGGTTTTTGTTTCCTTGCCCGGAGTTCCATACGAAATGAAATACCTTGTAGAAAATGAAATTATTCCGAGAATTGTAAAAGAATATGACCGCCCATACATCATCCATAAAACGGTTTTAACCTACGGAATGGGCGAAAGCATGCTCGCCGAACGCATAAAAGATTGGGAAAACAACCTTCCCGAATTTATAAAACTGGCCTATTTGCCAAGTCCGGGCCGGGTTCGTTTACGGCTTTCAACCAAAGGAACCGACAAAGAGTTCCTTGAAAAAGCGATAGCTGAAAATATACATTCACTAACAGAACTGATAGGCGAAATCATCGTCGGGCTTGATGAAGAAACAATCGAGGTCATCCTCGGGCAATTGCTCACAAAACATCAAAAAACGATCGCAACCGCCGAAAGCTGCACCGGAGGAAAAATAGCGCAAACCATAACCTCCATTCCCGGTTCATCACAGTATTTTAAAGGAAGTATCGTAAGTTACGCAAAGGAAATTAAAACGAATGTACTCGAAGTTCCCAAAGAAATCATAGATAAATATACGGTCGTTTCAGCAGAAGTCGCCGAAGCCATGGCACTGCAAATCTGCAAGATCATGAAAACCGATTACGGAATTGGAGTAACGGGAAACGCCGGCCCGACAAAAGACGATACCGATAAAGACGTAGGAGTAGTTTTCATCGCGATCGCTACGCCTAACGAGGTAATCGTACAGGAATTTAACTTCGGGCAACCACGTGAAAAAGTAATTGACAGAGCCGTAATCAAAAGCATGGAAATGTTGCAAAAGGAAGTGTATCGTCAAACGTCGAATGTCGAATGACGAATGGCTCAAACCTCGTTGGACATTTGACATTCATCGTTCGTCAAAACCAAATATAAAAAAAGGTGAAAATTTGTACTTTAATTATTTTGCAGAAAGGTTTATTTTTCTTTTCTTTGCACCCTGATTTTGAATAACGATAAAAGATAAGCATAATGTCAAGAGTTTGTGACCTTACAGGTAAAAGAGCGATGGTAGGAAATAACGTTTCTCACGCTATGAACAAAACTAAGAGAAAGTTTTCTGTTAACTTAGTGAAAAAGCGTTTTTATCTTCCTGAAGAAGATAGATGGATTACTCTTAGAGTAGCAGCATCTACAATAAAAACAATTAATAAAAATGGAATCGCTGCAGTTTTGAAAAAAGCGCAGGCAGAAGGATTTATTAAATAATCCGTCCTAATAAATATATAGCAAGATGGCAAAGAAAGGTAACAGAATTCAGGTAATTTTAGAATGTACTGAGCACAAAACTTCAGGTGTTCCAGGAACTTCAAGATACATAACAACAAAGAACAAAAAAAATACTCCGGACAGATTAGAGATTAAAAAGTTTAATCCAATCTTGAAGCGTGTAACTGTTCATAAAGAAATTAAATAATAATTAGAGATTTTTATTTAAAATAAAAATTTCAAATACACATTTGAATCATGGCAAAGAAAACCGTAGCAACGTTACAAACAGCATCAAAAAGATTAACCAAAGCTATTAAAATGGTTAAATCTCCAAAAACAGGTGCATACACTTTTCAGGAAGCAATTATGACTCCTGAAGAAGTAGATAGTTTCCTTAACAAGAAATAATTCAACAAACTCAATATATCAAAGCTACTTTCATTCGGAAGTAGCTTTTTTATTTTTATATTTGTTTGAGTTTTTACAAAATGAATTACGAAAGTGATTCGAATCCCCATAAATTTAATACTTATTAAAATAATGAGTTTTTTCAAAAAAATATTTTCGTCTGAAAAAAAAGAGAGCCTGGACAAAGGTCTTGAAAAATCAAAAACAACTTTCTTCTCGAAATTGACTAAGATAGTTGCCGGAAAATCTAAGGTTGATGATGAAGTTTTGGATGATTTGGAAGAAATTTTAGTAAGTTCAGATGTAGGTGTAGAGACGACACTTAAAATTATCACTCGAATTGAAAAACGGGTTTCGGAAGATAAATATCTAGGAACCGATGAGTTGAATAAAATTCTGCGTGAAGAAATTGCTGCTTTATTATCGGAAACCAATTTAGGTAATGCTACCGAATTTGTGATTCCGGTAAATACAAAACCGTATGTGTTGATGGTGGTTGGCGTGAACGGTGTTGGAAAAACCACAACCATAGGTAAATTGGCGAATCAGTTCAAAAAACAAGGATATAAAGTGGTTCTTGGAGCGGCTGATACATTCCGTGCAGCGGCAATCGATCAGTTACAAGTTTGGGCCGACAGAGTGGGAGTGCCGTTGGTAAAACAGCAAATGGGTAGTGATCCGGCTTCAGTTGCTTTCGATACTTTACAGTCGGCAGTTGCTCAAAATGCCGATATAGTGATTATTGATACAGCGGGTCGTTTGCACAATAAAATAGGTTTGATGAACGAGTTGACCAAAGTGAAAAAAGTGATGCAGAAAGTGGTAGGCGATGCACCTCACGATGTTTTATTGGTTTTGGACGGTTCTACCGGACAAAATGCTTTTGAACAGGCAAAACAATTTACAGCGGCTACCGAGGTTACAAGTTTGGCAGTAACCAAACTTGACGGTACTGCAAAAGGCGGAGTGGTTATTGGAATTTCAGATCAATTCCAGATTCCGGTAAAATATATTGGAGTAGGAGAAGGGATAGAAGATTTACAGGTTTTTAATAAATTTGAGTTTGTTGATTCGTTCTTCAAATAAAATAGTTCATTTCAAAGGAATACAAAAAGGCTCGCAATTAGCGAGCCTTTTTGTGTACATGATTCTTGAGTGGAACGAAAATCTATTTTATAATAATGAATTCACTTCTTCTGTTAGCCTGATGTTCTTCTTCGGTACATTTAACACCGTCGGAACATTTGTTAACCAGTTGAGTTTCTCCATATCCTTTTGCTTTAAGACGAGACTTGTTAATTCCGTTTTTAATCAGCCAGTTCATAGTTGCTTTGGCTCTTCTGTCTGAAAGTTTGTCGTTGTAAATTTTTGACTGTCTGCTATCGGTATGCGAACGAATATCTACTTGTAAAGTTGGATTTTGTTCCATGACATCCAGAATTTTTACTAAATCGAGTTCTGCATCACGCCTAATGTCTGATTTGTCTAAATCAAAATAAATTACTTTAATATCAAAAGCTTTTGCCAAATCGTCTCCGATTGTCATTTTTTTGATGATTTTTTCCATTGTCAAAGGAACAAAGGTTTCTCCTGTTTGATCAGCAATAATAGCAGGAACTTCTATGGTAGTAAATTCTTCTTTTTCAGCTTTAATATAATATTTACTATCACAATCTACCTGACCAAAATCGAATTTCCCATTAATATCAGACTTCATTTCTTTTAGTAATTTAAAATTACTATCAAACAAAGTTAGTTTTGAATCGGCAAGAGGTTGTTGCGTTTCTTTATCTGTCACAATACCGTTCAAAAACTGTTCGCAAGGATATTCTATAGTTTTAGTTTCTTTAATTCTGTAAATATCATCTCCGCCTTGTCCTCCAGTTCGGTTCGAAGACACATATCCGATTTTTGTTTTAAAGTCTAATTGCATAGCAAAATCATCACTTGGGCTGTTCAAAGGTTCTCCTGTATTTAGGACATTTTTATATTTGCCGTCTTTTTCTAATTTAGATACAAAAACATCCAATCCTCCAAGTCCCGGATGACCGTCTGAGGCAAAATAGAGTTCATTTTCTGATGTAATGAACGGAAATGTTTCTCTTCCTTCGGTATTGATAGGTTCTCCAAGATTTTCAGGAGGACCAAAGGTTCCGTCAGAATTGATAGCAACTCTGAAAATATCAGATTGTCCGATTGTTCCAGACATATCAGATGCAAAATAAAGATATTTTTCATCAGGACTCAAAGCAGGGTGTGCTACACTATAATTGTTACTATTGAAAGGGAGTTCAGTTATATTACTCCATTTTTTATTTTTTAATGTAGCTTTATATATTTTCAATAATACCGTGCCTTTTTCGTCTTTTCTTTTTTTACCTAAATAGTTATTTCGGGTAAAGTAAACTGTTTTTCTGTCTTTTGTGAAAACAGGAGTTGCTTCGTGGTATTTAGAATTCAATTGATTTGGAAATGTTTCTGTCGAGAGTAAACTACCATCAGGATTCATTTTAGCCAAATATAAATTGGTAAATGCTTCACCGGTCATTGCCGCTTTTTTTGTGTAAACTTTTCCGCTTTTTCTTGCAGAAGAAAAGACTACTGTATCTCCAAAAACAGCTGTACCGTAATCAGAATTTTCAGAATTAATTCCGGCATCAGCAATAATGTATCTTCCGGAATTCTTTTTAATTATGGATAAATAATCTTTTTGTTCTGCCGCTAGTTTTGCTCTGCGATCATTGCCGCTTTTCTCGTTGAATTTTTTTATCATCTCATCGGCCTTTTCATATTGTTTGACTGCTTTCAGGCTTTGAGCATAACGGTAGTAATATTCGGGAGCCAGATCTTCTGTCATAAGAAACAGTTCTCCATACCATTTGGCAGCCTTTTCTAAATTGGCACTGAAATAATAGGAATTTCCCAATTTTTGAAGCATTTCGGGCGATTTGTATCCTTTTTCAAATATGCGTTCATACGTTTTTATCGCATCAATATAAGCATATTGATTGTAATCTTTATCGGCTTTAGCTGTCTCCTTTTTTTGGGAGTATAAATGTAAGGAAGCAAATAGTAATGCTATATATAGTAAATTTTTTTTCATTGTCTTTTATTTTTAGAAGAATCTTGGAGAAATAACTTTTTCTGGTTTTTTAAATAATTCAAATCGCAAAAATATTTCGTGAGAACCTGAGTTATAGTGTTTTAAATTGGTTGTTTCCAGATCATAACCATATCCTGCAAAAAGTCCGTCAGTTATTTGAAATCCGGCCATCATACTTGCTGCCGCATTCCATCTCCATGCGGCTCCCAATACAAATTTATCATTGAACAAAAAGTTTCCTGATAAATCTAATTGCAATGGAGATCCCTCAACTGCTTTGGTTAAAAATGCGGGTTTGAATTTGACCTTTGAACTTAAATCAAAAACATATCCACCTATAAAATAATAATGCATTTTTTGATTGACTGTTTCCGCAATATCATCGTTAAAATTAGCGGTATCAAAAAAGTTCGGGATTGAAAAACCAAGATAAAGTTTATCTGAGTTAAAATAAACTCCTGCGCCCAGGTTGGGAGTGAATTTATTATTCACATTATTTTGGAACTTGGAATCGAATGAATCATATTGATTTAATTTGGAATAATCGATGTTTAATAAATTAGCAGTTGCTTTTAATCCAAATGATAATCTGAAAGTCTCTGAAGTTGGTATAGCATAAGATATATCTGCCGAAATTATATTCTCATTAGAGGCTCCTATATTATCATTTATAAAAGACAATCCCATTCCTACATTTGAATTAACTATTGGAGTGTTAATAGAGAATGCATTTGTTGTTGGAGCTCCATCAAGTCCAACCCACTGGGTTCTATGCAACCCAAAAACACTCAAGATGCCTCGATTTCCTGCATAGGCAGGATTAATGTTAGTTGTATTGTACATATATTGTGTGTACTGAGCTTCTTGCTGTGCAAAACAAGATATACTTACTAACAATAAAATGATTATTATATTTTTTGTTTTCATACTATTCGTTTCTTTTATTCAGATTATTTTTCTTCTATTTTTATGAACCATAAAAGCGGTCTTAATAAATTTTAGAATTAATCTTTAGTTAACATTAAATAACCTGATTTTTCCAATGACTTGCTGTCAGAATTTACGTACTTAATTATGTAAAAATAGGTTCCGCTTGGTAATCCGTCAGATTCATTTATAGTGGCTCTACCGCCTGATTTACCATCAAATCCTAAATTTGCTTCATTGACATAACCTTGTTTTTCAAAAACTTTAACTCCCCAACGGTTATAGATTTCAACCGTATTTTTAGGATAACATTCAATACCGGTAATTCTGAAGAAATCATTAAGTCCGTCACCATCCGGAGAAACCGCATTATAAACAGTTATAACACATGGTTCTAATTCTATTATTGTGACGTCATTTTCCAATAGACTATCATTGTCAGATAAATCTGTAACTATTTGCCCTGATGTACTGGTACCATAAGCAGTTGCTTGGTTGGTTACTTTTCCGGTTATAATATCGTTTTCTGTCAAGGTGTAAACTCCAATAAATGTGGTGTTGTCAGATTCTCCAATTGCTAAACTAATTGGCCCGCCAGATAGTACAATTCCTTGTAAAGTATCAGAAATCCACACATTAGTGAGTGAAGTATTTCCTGTATTTACAATATTGAAAGAATAGGTTATTGTTTCGCCTGCCTGTGGCATACCATCATGGTTATAGTCATTAAATACGGCTGTTTTTATAAGTGCAATTGATGGAGATTGTGGAACAGGGGTTATTGTACAACTTAAACAATCTGGATCTACAGGACAAGTTTCACATGGAGTAGGGTCGGTAGAAATAGCAATAAACTGTTTGTTTTCAGGAGATATTGCAGTTACGGTGGCTAAGTTATAAACATATCCTGATTCTATGTCGGCTGTTGTAATTATGTACACAGCTGTAAAAGTGGTACTGTCAGAAGCACCTATTGCCAATGTGTCTAATGGACCTCCTGATACAGTCACGTTGTTATCTGTTACAGTAATGTTAGTTAAAACGGTATTTCCGGTATTAGTAACCGTAAACGTATAGTTTATAACATCCCCTTCGTTAGCTACACCGTCATTATTAAGATCTACATAAATGCCTTCTTTAGTAAGTGCAATTGAACTTAGTGAAGTTTCAGTTGGAGTATCGTTATTAATAGTTGTTCCTGAAATATCACTAATTGTTCCGGTTATCGGTAATGTTGCGGTCACTGTTGCGCTATTGGTTACTTTTCCTGCATCAATGTCTGATTGTGTGATTGTATAGGTTGCAGTTGCGATCCCAATTTCGTTTGGAGCCAAAGTACCAGGGTTTACAGCCAAATTCACACTGCCGGTCAATGGGTCGTTTATAATTGTATTAGAAAGCGTAGTGTTTCCTGTATTGGTTACTGTGAAAGTATAAGTAATCATATCTCCAACGATTCCTGTTCCGCTTAATGCTCCTGTTTTTACCAATGCAATTCCTGAATTTTGTGTCAGTATCGTTTCTGTTGGAGTATCGTTGTCAATAGTTGTTCCTGAAATATCGGTTACTGTTCCGCTTATTGGCAATGTTGCGGTCACTGTTGCGCTATTGGTTACTTTTCCTGCATCTATATCCGATTGTTTGATGATATAAGTTGCAGTTGCTATACCAATTTCGTCTGGGGCTAATGTATCAGGGGTTACGGCCAAATTCACACTACCGGTCAATGGGTCGTTTATAATAATATTAGAAAGTGTATTGATTCCTGTATTGGTTACCGTGAAGGTATAGGTAATCACATCTCCAACGATTCCTGTTCCGCTTATTGTCCCGGATTTTACTAAAGCAATGTGTGGATTTGGCTCCAAAATATTGATTGTTGGAGTATCGTCAAAAATGGTTAATCCTGACAGATCGCTTACAGTTCCGCTTATAGGTTTCGTTCCTGTTGCTATGGCAATGTTAGTTACTTTTTCAGCATCAATGTCTGATTGTGTGATTGTATAGGTTGCAGTTGCAGTTCCCGTTTCGTTTGGTGCTAAAGTACTCGGAGTTACAGGCAAATTTATACTTTCTGTTAAAGGATCATTTACAACTACATTTGTAAGTGTAGTATTTCCGGTATTGGTTACCGTGAAGGTATAAGTGATTGTATTACCGGTGATTACTTTGCCGTTTAGAACTCCTGTTTTTACTAGCTTAATGTCTGAATTTTGAGTCAGTGTTGTTACTGTTGGAGTATCGTTAGAAATTGTTGTTCCCGAAATATCAGTAATTGTTCCGGTTATTGGTAATGTTGCAGTTACTGTTGCACTGTTGGTTACTTCACCGGCATCAATGTCTGATTGTTGTATGGTGTAGGTTGCAGTTGCGGTACCAATTTCGTTTGGAGCTAATGTACTAGGTGTTACTGCCAAATTTACACTTCCTGTTAAAGGATCGTTTACAACTACATTGGTAAGTGTAGTGTTTCCGGTGTTAGTTATTGAGAAAGTATAAGTGATAATATCTCCAACGGTTC
>CAZSDN010000026.1:0-2954 GCA_964605595.1 uncultured Flavobacterium sp.
AATTGTCGGAACTTTATTGGTTGAAGCTGCGACAAATGGAGTAATGGGGCCAATTATCGGAATGTTCGGGTTTTCATTGGCGTTGGCTTTACCATTCATGTTGTTTGCAATGTTTCCGGGCTGGCTGAATACTTTGCCAAAATCCGGCGGATGGTTAAATACGGTAAAAGTATTTTTAGGATTTTTAGAATTGGCACTGGCCTTTAAATTCCTGTCGAATGCCGATTTGGTTTTACAATTACACTTATTGGAACGCGAGGTTTTCCTGGCTATCTGGATTGCGATTTTCGGGACTTTGGCTTTATATCTTTTTGGAAAGATTACAATGCCGCATGATAGCCCGCTTGCTTTCATTTCAGTCGGAAGATTAATGTTAGGGCTTTTAGTTTTATCGTTTACAGTTTATTTAATTCCCGGACTTTGGGGCGCGCCATTAAAACTCATTAGTGCGTTTCCTCCGCCAATGGAATACAGCGAAAGCCCGTTTGGTGTTGGAAGCTCTAATACTGCATTGCCTGAATTGCCTGAAGGTGCCCATTATGGGCCAAGCCAGATTGTGATTTTTAAAGATTATGAAGATGGCCTTGCCTATGCAAAAAAAGTGAATAAGCCAATTATGCTTGATTTTACTGGACATGCGTGCGTAAATTGCCGAAAAATGGAAAATAATGTTTGGCCGGATGCGGAGATTTTACCAATTCTTAAAAATGATGTCGTTGTAATTTCATTGTATGTCGACGATAAAAGAGAACTTCCAAAAGAAGAGCAATTTGTATCGAAAAGCACTGGTGAAGAAATCATTACCATTGGCGACAAGTGGACAGATTTTGTGATTACAAAATATAAAACCAATACGCAACCTTTATATGTGCTGACCGATTTGGAAGAAAATAACCTGAACCTTGAAGAACCTACAATTAGTTATGTCAATGCTAAAGAATATTTGAAATGGCTAAAAAAAGGAATCGCAAATTTCAAGAAATAAAAAAATCCCGGATTCCGGGATTTTTTGTTTTATAATTCGTTTGATGGAAAAGCACAAACCCATTAATTCTGATTGTACTTTTGTTTATACCGCTCGTTTAATTTTGTCTGATGCGTTTCGAGGCTAATAGCTCTTCCCTGGATAAAAGCATGTGTCAGTTTATTCGTGCGCATGTCTAAAGCATCGCCTTCCGAGATGAACAAAGTTGCGTCTTTTCCCTGTTCCAGAGTTCCGCAAAAAGAATCGATTCCCAATAATTTGGCAGTATTTGACGTAATCAACTGCAAAGCGATTTCCTTATCCAAGCCATAAGCTGCACAGGTTCCGGCCAGGAATGGAAGGTTTCGCGTATTCATCCGCTCCATATCGCCGCTGTTTTCCAATCCGACTAAAATGTCTTTGTCTGTTAGTAATTTTGCCAGTTTAAAAGGCAGGTCAATATCGTGGTCATCGCTGGTAGGAACATCATGCACACGCCTTAAAAGTACGCCAACATTATTTTTCTGTAAAGTTTCGGTGGCTTTCCATGCGTCATAACCGCCAACAATTACCATTTTTTTAATGCCATTCGCTTTTGAAATTTCAATCGCATCAATGATTTGTTTCTCTTCATTTGCATGGATGAAAAGTGTTTGTGAACCATTAAACAATCCTTTTGCAGTTTCAGAAATCAGATTTCTTTCTGGTGAAACATCACCCAAATAAGCTTTTGAATCATTCAGGAAAGTCACGATTTCATCGATTTGTTTCTGATAATCCTTATTTGGCTCAATAGTTCCGGGTTCGCCCCACCAACCGGTTCTCCGGAAAGTGGAAGGAAAATTCAGGTGAATTCCGTCGTTTTCTTTGATTAATGCATCTTTCCAGTTCCACGCATCAAGCTGAACAATTGATGAACTTCCCGAAATCCTTCCGCCGCGAGGCGTAACCTGAGCCATTAAAATTCCGTTCGGGCGAACGGTTTCTATAACTTTTGAATCGGCGTTGTAAGCGATGATACTGCGCACATTCGGGTTAATAGAGCCAATTTCGCTTTCATCATCTGAAGCTTTTACGGCATCAATCTCAACCAATCCTAAAGTTGAATTGGGTGCAATGAATCCGGGATAAACATGTTTTCCCGTTGCGTCAATTGTCAAATCGAAAGCATTTGGCGCGAGTAAAACCAAACGCGCGTCGCCCACCAAAGTAATTTTACCGTCTTTAAATCCGATAACGCTGTTTTCAAGGATTTTACCGTTTCCTAAATGCGCGGTCGCATTTCGTATCAAAATCGATTTTGATTGTTTTGGAGCCGGAGTTTGCTGTGCGCTTAAATTTAATGAAACCGCTGCAATTGCTGATAAAATATATAATTTCTTCATGATTATTGTTCTAAAGTGTCACAGTGGTATTCTTTCTTTTCTTTCTTTTTCGGTTCCTGCGTAATCATTCCGCTGTTTTTTTCTTTCAAAAGAAGGCCAACCAATTCAGTGCGTTCTTTCGCAATAGCGGCACGCATTTCTTCGTCTTTCTTTATATCGAAATAAACGATTCCTTCGATGATCGTTTTTTCTGCTTTGGCGTAAATTGAAAGCGGATTATCGCTCCAAAGTACCAAATCAGCGTCTTTGCCAACTTTAATGCTTCCTGTTTTATCGTCAATATGAAGCAGTTTCGCCGGATTTAATGTTACGAATTTCCAGGCTTCTTCTTCTGAAACATTTCCATATTTTACCGCTTTTGCTGCTTCCTGATTCAATCTTCTTGACATTTCGGCATCATCAGAATTATAAGCTACGACAACTCCTTCATTGTGCAAAATCGGCCCGTTATGCGGAATTGCATCATTTACTTCAAATTTATAAGCCCACCAATCTGAAAATGTTGAAGCGCCAACGCCGTGTTCTTTCATTTTATCGGCAACTTTATAACCTTCAAGGATATGCGTGTACGTATTGACGCGGAAATTGAACTTTTCTGCCACTTC
>CAZSDN010000026.1:2964-4123 GCA_964605595.1 uncultured Flavobacterium sp.
GTGATGAAACGCTCTTTATTTAATATTTCGGCTAAGGTTTGCAATTCAATGTCAACTCTTGGTGCTTTATTTTTGTCTTTTTTTGAATTTGAATTGTACTTTTTCCAGGCCAAATCATATTCTTTCGCCCGTTGGAAATAATCGGTGAAAACCTGTTCCACACCCATTCTTGTTTGCGGATACCGTGTTGGGCTATCAACATTCCAGTTTGATTGCTTTACGTTTTCGCCCAAAGCAAACTTGATGAATTTAGGAGAATTTCTATAAAGCATTTCATCAGCCGATGCGCCCCATTTCCATTTTACGATTGCCGAACGCCCGCCAATCGGGTTCGCCGATCCGTGTAGGAGTTGCGATATCGTTACGCCGCCGGCAAGATCACGGTAAATGCTTATATCTTCCGGGTTTATAACATCTTCAATCGTAACTTCTGCAGATGAATTATGCCCGTATTCGTTTACGCCGCGTGAGATTCCAATGTGAGAATGTTCATCAATAATTCCGCTTGTAAGATGTTTTCCTTTCGAATCGACAGTAGTTGCCGATGCATCGGAAAGGTTTTTCCCGATGGAAACAATTTTCCCGTTTTTGACCAAAACATCTGTTTCGACCAGGATTCCGTCTTTTTCGTTTGTCCAAACCGTTGCATTTTTAAATAAAAGCGTTTGCTGAACAGGTTTTTTTACGTAACCGAATGCAGTGTTCGGGAAAGTAGCGGAAATGATTTTGTTTGGTTTCTCAGCTTCAGAAGAATCGATTTTTGCTATAAAAGCAGTTGTCTTTACAGCTGACCATTGTGTTTCCATTCCGTTGAAAAGAGTCGCTTTTCCTGAAAGATTTTGTGTATTTTCAATAAATCCGGTTAAGCGTGTAAAGTTTGTTTTGGTTGAATCGGCCGGTTTTACGATTACTGAAACCCAGTTGTTTGAAACAGAAACTTTAGAATTCATTTTTTGCGTATCTGATGAAATTTCAGATTTTGGCGCATTCATTTCGCCATCGATTTTCCATTTAAATGTATCGTTTCCAATCGTCAGATCATAATTTCCACGAATATCTTTAACCGTCATGTCGTTTACAACGAATTTGGTTCCCTGAACCCAGTTTTCGAAAAGGATTGTTTTTTCGTCGAAGATTTCACCTGAAGTAATTACGAAAT
>CAZSDN010000026.1:4133-11072 GCA_964605595.1 uncultured Flavobacterium sp.
TACGAAATTGGCAAAACTACCTGTTTTTAAACTTCCGATTTCGTTGCTTTTTCCCAAGATTGAAGCGGGAATTGTAGTTAAGGATTCCAACGCTTTTGTTTTATCGAAACCGTTTTTGATGGCTTTTAAAAGGTTGGCCTTAAAATTTTCGGTTTTTTTAAGCTTGTCGGTTGTCAAGGCGAAAATGATTCCGTTATCATTCAGTATTTTCAGATTTGCAGGTGCCTGGTTCCAATAGCGTAAATCGGACAATTCCATCTGGTTTGTCAGGTACGGATTGGAAACATCATACGCTTCAGGGAAATTAATAGGAATAATAAATTTTGAATTTGTTTTCTTGATTTCTTCAATTCTTTCAAATTCGTTCCCGGAACCTTTCAGGATATAATTCAGCCCGAATTCCTTACCCAATTTTGCGGCACGGATGCTATTGAGTTTATCTTCTGAAGTAAAAACCTGAACCAGGTTTTCATTTTTGATTAAAGCTTCGAGCGACAAATCTTTGTTATCGGCATTTCCGTTTTTGTACCAGTTTTTATCAAGGTACATTTGTCGGATCAATGCAATTGAACCCATTAACGAACTGGGATAAAGTTGTTTAGATGTGACACTTTTGGAAAATGAAAAGTGATTTGAGATTTTTTCAGAAATGAAGCGGTTGCTTTTTGGGTCATTGTTCAAAGCGACCAGCATTCCGGTTCCGCGTGCAATTCCGTCCTGGATTGATGTTCCAACGACGCCAAAACCGGCTTTGAGGAATTCTTCTGCTTTAGCGTCATCGTAGCTGAAACTTTCATACGCATTTGCTTCAGGTTTTATATGCTCATTCCAGTAAAAACCTTTGCGTTTAGTGTCATAGAGCGGATTTCTGTCGCCGCTAGAGCGGTTTGGTTTTGCCATTCCGAAATCAGTATAAATATCAATAAACGAAGGATAAATGGATTTTCCTTCGAGATTAATGATCGTGCAGTTTTTCGGGATTTTTACGTTTGTTCCTACAGTTACAACTTTTCCGTTTTGGATTAGAAGCGTTGCTTTTTCTATAGTTTGTGTCGGGTTTACAACAATTTTCGCGTTCGTAAAAGCGGTGTAATTATTGTTTTTGTTGCTGATACTTTCATTATTTGGAAAATAAACCTGAGCGGAAATTTTCGGGATTGTAATGAAAAAAATGGCCAGCAGTAAGAGTTTTTTCATGTGCTTGGTTTGTGTTTATCTGTCAAATTTAAACAAATCTGCATCAGTTGGTTTTCCCAAATACAAATCTTTTATCATTTCGGCGGCAATTACGCTGAAAGTGATGCCGTTTCCGCCATATCCCAAAGCAAAATACATATTCGGATGATTTTTATGTTCACCAATAAACGGAAGCCCGTCTTTGGTTTCGCCGAAAGTTCCGCACCAGTAAAAATCGATTTCAATTTTACTTTCGGGAAATAGTTTTTTGAAACGCTTGATAATGTCTTTATTTTTCTTTTCCATCAATTTGTCGCGTCTTCGCGGATCCTGAAAAGGTTCGTCAAATCCACCAACCATAATGCGATTGTCATCGGTCGTCCTAATATAAATATAAGGACGTGCCGTTTCCCAGATCAGGCAGCGCTCCTTCCAGAATTCATTATCTTTCAAAGGTTTGCTAACAATGACGTAAGTCGAATTGAGCTTCATTACTTTTTCATTAAGCAAATTTTCAGATTCAAATCCCGGTGCCACAACAATTTTTTTAGCTTTTATGGTATTGTTTTTTTCGGTGAAAGCGATTATTTGATTTTTTTTGCTTTCGATTTTTATGATTTCGGTATGGCTGTAAACGACAAGGCCGGAATGTTTTTTATGATAATCTAAAATCGAATTGCAGAGTTTATATGTGTCGACTTGTGCTGAACAATCGTTATATAATGCGGCTTTGCTGTCAATATTGAACTTTTGCTTTAATTGTTTCTGATTTAAGAAAGAAACCGGAAGTTTATATTTTTTTCTTGTTTCAAACTCTTTTTCGAGGTTTTTCGCGCCTTTTGCATCCGAAGCAAGGTATAAGCTGGATTTAATGCTGAAATCGGCATTGATTTTTAAATTTTTGATGATTTTCTGTAGTATTGAAATCGATTCAAGGCATTTCTGATAGGCCTTAACCGCGTTTTCTTCACCAACTTTTTCAATCAAATCGTAAAGGAATACATCAATTTCATATTGCAGTTGCGCCGAACTTGCCGTTGTGCTTCCGGTTGAAGACATCCGTTTGTCAACAACCACGCATTTCACCCCGGCTTCACAAAGAAAATGCGCGCACAAGGCACCAGTTATGCCGGAACCGATAATCAGAATTTCAGTTTCGATGTTTTCATCAAGCGCAAGATAATCTTTTGAAAGCCCGTTTTTTATAAGCCAAAATGGCAAACCTGATTTTAAATTCATTGTTACAATAGTTAGATACTTAAATTTAGCGAAACAAACCCGGATTTCGTAAACTTTAAATAATTATTATAATTTGTAAATTGTTTTGAGTACTTTAGATTTTATATAAGCCGAATTTAAATTATACGCCATGCTAGTAAAAATCTTTGGAAGCGCCGTCTTTGGCGTTGAAGCCACAACAATTACCGTTGAAGTTCATATGGATAAAGGAATTGGTTACCATTTGGTAGGTCTTCCTGATAATGCCATCAAAGAAAGCAGTTACCGGATTGCCGCTGCTTTAAAGAACAACGGATATAATATGCCCGGTAAAAAAATCACGATCAATATGGCTCCGGCCGATTTACGAAAAGAAGGCTCGGCTTATGACCTGACTCTGGCAATAGGAATTTTAGTTGCTTCGTCACAAATAAAGGCTGAAGAAGTTGAGAAATATATCATTATGGGTGAACTTTCGCTCGACGGAAGCTTGCAACCTATAAAAGGCGCTTTGCCCATTGCGATCAAAGCTAAAGAAGAAGGTTTTAAAGGTTTTTTTCTTCCTGTCCAGAACGTGAAAGAAGCCGCAATAGTTTCGGGACTTGATGTTTACGGAATTGAAAATCTAAAACAGGTAATCGATTTTTTTGAAGGGAAAGGTGATTTACAACCAATGATAATCGATACAAGACAGGAATTTTACCAATCACTGGATTTTCCTGAATTTGATTTTTCAGATGTGAAAGGCCAGGAAAGCATTAAAAGATGTATGGAAATTGCTGCCGCCGGCGGGCATAATATTATTCTGATCGGGCCGCCGGGTGCAGGAAAAACGATGTTGGCAAAACGGTTGCCGAGCATTCTTCCGCCGATGACTTTGCGCGAAGCATTAGAAACCACAAAAATCCATAGTGTTGCAGGAAAGCTTAAAGAAGTTGGACTGATGAACCAGCGCCCGTTTCGAAGCCCGCATCATACAATTTCGAATGTTGCGCTTGTTGGCGGCGGAAGTTATCCGCAACCCGGAGAAATTTCGATGGCGCATAATGGCGTCCTTTTTTTGGATGAGCTTCCTGAATTCAAGCGTGAAGTCCTTGAAGTGATGCGCCAACCGCTAGAAGACCGGGAAGTTACAATTTCACGGGCAAAATTTACCGTTACCTATCCGTCATCATTTATGCTGGTTGCGAGCATGAATCCGAGCCCGGGCGGTTATTTTAATGATCCGTCAGCGCCGGTTAGCTCTTCTCCAAATGAAATGCAACGTTATCTGGGCAAGATTTCGGGGCCGCTTTTAGACCGGATCGATATCCACATTGAAGTTACGCCGGTTCCTTTTGAAAAATTATCAGATGAAATGAAAGCCGAAAACAGTTTTTCAATCCGTGAAAGGGTGACAAAAGCAAGGGAAATCCAGTCGGTGCGTTTTTGTGAAAATGAAAAAGTGAATTATAACGCGCAAATGCCAACAAAACTCATTAGGGAATATTGTAAACTTGATGAAACTTCATTGCAATTACTCAAGGCCGCTATGGAACGCCTGAATCTTTCAGCCCGGGCATATGACAGGATTTTAAAAGTTTCCCGGACAATTGCAGATTTGGAAATGTCTGACAACATTAAATCGGTTCACATTGCTGAAGCGATTCAATACAGGAGTTTAGACAGGGAAGGATGGCTTGGCTGATAAGCTTACTTTTTTATCCATTTTCGGACAACTTCTTCAATGGTTCCTTTTATAATTGGTTTTGTGACATAATCGTTCATTCCCGCATTTAAGCACTGTTCTTTTTCCTCAATAACGGTTCCGGCAGTTAAAGCAATAATTGGTATTTGGTTTCCGGAAGATAATTTCCTGATTTCCATTGTTGCTTCATATCCGTTCATTTGCGGCATCTGGATATCCATGAAAATAATGTCCGGAGTATTTTTTTTGCATTTGTCAACAGCTTCAATTCCGTTGTGAGCTTCAATGAGGTCGGCATTTGGCATCAGGTTTTTCAAAATAGTCTTTATCAGAAGCATGTTAATCCTGTTATCCTCAACAATAAGAACTTTCAATTTATCAGATATGGATACAATTGTAGGTGCTGTCATTTGAATTGGTTTAGAGGTTTCATTATTATTTTCAGTTTCTTCAAATACTGTTTCTGCCGATGTTTTCAAAACGAGATCAAAATAAAAGAGGCTGCCTTTATTAATTTCACTCTCCAGTTCTAAATGGCTGTTCATCAGGCTTAGTAGCTGGTTTGAAATACTGAGCCCAAGCCCGGTTCCGCCAAATTTCCGGGTTGTTGAATTGTCTTCCTGTGAAAATGCTTTAAAGATTTTGGTTTGATTATCCTTTAAAATTCCAATTCCGGTATCTTTGACCATAAAGCGGATTTTTTGTTCAGATTCAGAAATTTTGTCTATAATTTTGATTTCGAGTTCAACATTGCCGGTTTCGGTAAACTTTACCGCATTTCCCAATAAATTAATCAGGATTTGCTTGAGGCGGAGAGAATCTGTCCAGATAAATTTTGGTATATCTTGAGCGATTACAAGATTTAATTCGATATTCTTCAGGCTTGATTCAAACGAAATCAAATCGATAACCTGGTCAAGAATTTCGGAAACTTCATTTTTTTGTATGTCGAGATCAAGCTTTCCGGCTTCAATTTTCGAGAAATCTAAAATATTATTCACAATATCGAGCAATGAATTTGCCGATTGATTGATGGTTGACATATATTTTTCCTGAGTATTTTCAAGCTTTGTTTTCATCAGTAAATCAGTAAACCCGATAATTCCGTTTAAAGGCGTCCTGATTTCATGGCTCATATTTGCAAGGAAATCCGATTTGGCTTTGTTTGCTGCCTCGGCAAGTTCCTTAGCTTTTATGGCCATTTCGGTTTGTTTTCTTTCGGTTATATCGATGTAAATACCTTCGATAAAAGCGATTTTATTGTTAATTATAATTGTATCCCCAAATTCTTCAATCCAGACATAACCGCTGTTTTTTTTGCGGATCCGGTAGGTTACGTTGAACGGTTCCCGGATTGAAAGCGCAAATTTGATGCTGTTTATAACACGCTGCTGATCGTCGGGATGAATAAGATCGCTGTAATTGATTTTGTTTTCAATAAAATCTGATTGTGGATATCCGGTCAGTTTTTCAATCTGGTCATTAATGTACACTTTTGACCAGTTCGCATCATTCTTTGAAAGGTAAACCGTACCGGGAATGTTATTGGCGAGCAGCTTAAACTTTTCCTCACTTTCATAAATGATCGTTTCATTAATGTTTCGTTCAATAGCCGAAGAAATATTGTTGGCAAGTGTTTGTAAGATATAAATTTCGTCCTCTGACCAGGTCCTTTCTTCGCTGCAGTCGTCAAATCCGATAAATCCGGTAAAAACATTGCGCTGAAAGATCGGGAATATCAATATGGATTGTATTTCATTTGAGATCAAAAGCTGCTTTAAAGGACTGTCTTCCATTTCACGCGTTAAGGAATTGAACGGTTTTTTTGCAATGGCACTGTCCATGATTTCTTTTAGATAGGCATGTGTAAATTTTTGCAGCCTTGTAATTTGAAGTGCCACGCCTTTTTTTGCCCATTTGAATTTTTGGCTTATTATATTGGTCTTTTCATCATTTTCATAATAAAAAATATGGTCGGCATTGGTTGCATTTCCTATAATTTCGAAAGTTTCCACAAACATATCCATTGTGCTGCGTTTAACCAGGAATTTATCGGTACATAATGCCATTGCCGAAAGCAGTTCGCTTTTGTAAGCTAGTTTATATTCGATGTCTTTTCGTTTTTGCGCTTCAATGGCAAGTGAGATAATGTCGGAAATGGATCGGGCAAAATTAATATCTTCATTATCGAAATTTTGTGGCGAAGTTGCCTCAAAACATAAAACACCATTGATTTTTCCGTTCAGGATAATGGTTACATGCACTATTGATTTTATATTGTTCTCTGCAAAATAATTATCCTTAAATTCTTGGATTCGTGGGTCGTTACAAGAATCTGAAGCCACAATAAGCTTGTCGTTTTCCAATGCTTTGAAATAGATTGGCATTTGTTTTTTTGTAAAAACATGGCCTTTTGAGAAGGAATTGTTTTTTAATTCATACGAACAGATACTGGTAATCATGTCGTCTTGATAATCCCAATAGCTTACTCTTTCCACATTGGAATCCTTTGCGGCGTTTCGCAGGAATAATTGAAGTATTGCGGTAAAATCTTTATATTTTGAATAATTTGTAATCGAAAGTTTATTGATCGTTGTATTGTATTTAATAATTTTTTTCTGCCTTTTGAGGTTTTCAAACTCTAGGTTTTTGAAATGCGTAATGTTTCGCGCAATTCCGGAGTAACCAACTATTTCGCCTAAATTATTCCGGCGGATGGTAACTTTTTGTGAAATCCAGATTTCTTCACCGGTTTTTGTTACAACCGGCAGTTCTATGGTTGGGAATTCATTTTCATTTTCCAGAAGATTCTGATAAAAGAGCGTCATGTTTGTGCGGTAATCTTCCCGGATTAAATC
>CAZSDN010000026.1:11082-17761 GCA_964605595.1 uncultured Flavobacterium sp.
ATTCATTTTCAGGATTTCTTCCATATCATAACCGAGGCTACGTACCATAAAATCATTTGCAAAAGTAAAATCACCGTCGTCATTTACTTCAAAAATGGCATCAATAGCGTTCTGAATCAGGTTTTTGTATTGATTCTGGATTTCAATCTGGCTGGTAACATCCTGACCAATGCCAATTATAAGGTTTTCATTGTACTTTTTATCTTTCCATTGGATGTATTTGTATTCGCCATTGCGGCATTTCAACCTTCTGATATAAAGGCGTTCGTCTACATAATTATTATGATAGCTTTCGCCGATGAACTCAGTATCATCAGTAAGTTTCCAAAAATTCATTCCCATTACTTCTTTTGGCATATATCCCAAAATAGAGTAGATGCTGTCGCTGCAATAAGAAAGTTCGCCTTTTTTGTTTGTTCCGAGGATTAGTGAATTTCCTTTATTTACGATTTCATCGGCAAAAAGGAATTTATCCTGCGAACTCAGAAAAATATTATGCCTTATATAATTTATGATTATAATATAGAGTAACGCATATAATAAGGTAATGAGAATTTGTAATTCTATGATATTGCTTTTATAAAGGAAAAAGAAAACCAATATAAAAACACTCATGAAAATCCAATACTTTACTACTGAATTGACAGCAATTGGCGCAAGGAAAAAAACAATGAGCAATTCGGTAAAAGTTATGATTTCAAAAGGGAAAAATGATAGCTTATAGATAGTAAATGAAACAATCGCAACATACGTAAAGGCAAATATGCGTCGGAAATTTTTCTTTACAAATGGAATCGAATCGCTTGAGTAGTATAAAAAAAGCAGTAAAATCCCGGCACCTGAATTTATCCAGAATTCATTGTTATTGCGTATTTTAAAGATGAAATAAAAAACTTCTGTCAAAGGAAGCATGATTCCGAAAAACAGGACGCATTGACGGAAATGCTCGGTTCCAACCCTATATTCCTTTGTAGAAACAAATTCTTTTTTAGAGAGTGAGAATTTCCGGAATATTATTACAAAGAGTATGCTTAAAGTAGTGAATACTAAAAATATGAACCACCAATCGTGGTGAAAAGGGGCACTATTTGTATTCATTGTTTGTGGTAAAAAATAATGGCGGTTTGTTTGCAAGTAAATATAGAATACGGAATTAACAAAAGCAAAAAACATCCTATGAATCAGGATGCTTAGTACCGGTGTTTATATCGTTATTTAGTAACTTTCATGATCATAGCCAATTTCATCCAATTCATCTTTTTCATCTATTCCTATCGCTGTCCGATAAATGATATACTGCATTGAGAAAATTACCGGAAGCGTAAACAAAACTCCGATGCAAATCCCGATCATCCCAAGGCATGCCAATATTGTGCAAACCAGGCAGAGAAGCAGGATTATAAAAAACCGTTTGCTCACAATTATTATGCTTCCACGAATAGCCTGTGTCGCATTTAATCCGCCAAAAATAATAAGCGGAATCATCATAAAAGTCAGGTATGTTACCAGTAAACCGACAAGTGAAGGAATTAACCTGATCAGAAGGAAATTGTCATCATACCCAAATGTGACCGGAAATAAAACATCGGTACCTGATTTCATCAGCTGGTTAAATCCAACTACAAGTACTGATGCTATTATGATTTCTTTAAATTCTTTTCCTTTATAATATTCAAAAGCTGTTGAAAAACTAAATTCTTTATAGCTTTCAGCATTGTGCGCAATTTTCAGCATTCCGGCCTGAAGCGGCGCCAAGATAGAATAAATACCTACTGACAAAAAGAACGTGGTTATAATTGCAGTGGTAGAAACTGACGGTTGTTCATAGGACGTAAAGTTTGCTAATCCGCCCATTCCATATGTGATTCCTATAATTCCAATCGTTGAAGCATACATTAAAACCACAAAAACCAGCATAACTGCAGCTCCTACCAGTATGATTTTTTTATAATTTTCGAAAGTTTGTTCAAGTGCCTGTCCGAAGTCTAAAGAATATCCGTAATTTTTTATTTCGTTTAATTTTTCAAGTGTAGATTTCATTATTTTCAGTTTTTTAAAACCATTTAAGGATTTTTTTTACAAGATTTAATTTGTTTTCGTATGGTGCGTAACGCAGTGGAATATCAAGCCAGTTTGCTTTTTTAACAATTGCTTTTTTATGGCTGAAAGTATCAAAACTCCTTTTACCGTGGTAAGCTCCAATGCCCGAATGCCCGACGCCGCCAAATGGCAGCCTTTTATTTGAAAAATGAACAACGGTATCATTGATGCATCCGCCGCCAAAAGAATATGTACGTATGATTTTTTCGGCAAATTTGGTGTTTTCAGTAAAAACATATAGTGAAAGCGGCTTTTCATACCTGCTGACAACCCGGTTTATATCATCATGGTTTGAATAGGTATATATCGACAAAATCGGCCCGAAAATTTCTTCTTTCATTAAGCTGCTGTCCAAATCTGTTTCGTCAATGACTGTTGGCGAAATATACAAATCTTCTTCATTACTATTTCCTCCAAGAATAACTTTATAGGGAACGATCATGTCTTTCAGGCGGTTCCAGTTTTTTTTATTGATGATCCGGGCAAAATCTGCAGAGGTTTCAGGATTTTCACCATAAGCATTTTTGATTTCTTCCTTCAGGAAACCTATAAATTTTTGTTTCATGTTAGAATGAACCAAAATATAATCAGGCGCGATGCAGGTTTGTCCGGCATTTATGAATTTTCCCCAAACAATGCGTTTTGCGGCTAAAGCAAGATTTGCAGTATTGTCAACTATGCATGGGTTTTTTCCACCGAGTTCAAGCGTTACCGGGGTTAAATTTTCAGCAGCGGCTTTTGCCACCAACTTTCCAATTGCAACGCTTCCGGTAAAGAAAATGTAATCCCAGCGCTTTTTTAATAAATCCTGTGCGATTGTGGCGTCGCCTAAAACAGCAACTACATGGCGGACATCAAATGTTTCGCGGATAATTTTTGAAACAAGCGCCGACGTTGCGGGCGTAAGTTCAGATGGTTTTAATACTACCGAGTTTCCGGCTGCTACCGCGGCAATTAACGGACACATTGCAAGCTGAAACGGATAATTCCACGGAGAAATAATCAAAACTTTTCCGTAGGGTTCGCTATAAATATAATCGCTGGACGGGAAATTAAGCAGGGAAGGGAATACCTTTTTTTTCTTTGCCCAAGAACCAATATTGTTGAGCGTGTTTTTTAAATCAGAAATTACATAGGAAGTTTCACTTATAACCGATTCAAATGGCGGCTTGCCAAAGTCTTTATACAAAGCCTCCACAATATCATCCTCATAGGAAGTGATAATGTGGAGTAACTTTATAAGTGTTTTTTTTCTAAAACTGATATTATTTTTGAAATCCATTTTGGAATTTATGGATAAAGATACTGATTTTTAAAGATTACAAGAATCCAAAACGGTATCCAAAATATGCATCTGCCTGTTTACCGCTTCCCAAAGCCGTGAAAGCTGAGTTTGAACCTAAGTAAAATCCTGAAAGCCTGAAACCTAACCCGGCATTTGTACCGGCGATTTCAGTAAAAGAAATCGGAAGGAACGCTTCAAAAAATCCTAAACCAACTCTTGGAGTTATTGAAAATATATTTTGCGCCGAAATTTGGTCGTTTCCTGAATTCTCATTTAACTTTTGTTGCATGAACAGAGTAACGTTAAGCTTTGAAACTACCTTAACATCGGCATACAAATTGAAAACGGTTGGAAGCTTAACTTTAAAATCATTTTTCTCTGAAGTTGTGGTAAGGACTCCATTCTGTAAAAGCACTTCCTCGATTTCCTCTATGCCTTCAACATCTGAAAATAGTTCAAGATTTAAAGCATTTGCATTTAATTGGTAATTTGTAGATTGATTGTTATCATCTTTAAAAGTCATGCTACCCATATTTTTAACAGAAGCACCTACTTTTAATTTATATGAAGTGCCTGATTTCCACTGGTAATCAAAACCGAAATCTGCGGCCATTCCGTTAAGCCCGCCAAACAAAGCGCTACTGTAATTGCTGGTTTCTTCAAAGTTATCAGCTAAACTTCCGGAATATGCGATATTTAAATTTCCAGAGGCATTACTCAGGTATGTGGTTCCATCTGCTTCTGTAGTGATTTCCCCTTTAAGGTTTCGAAGCCCGACGTTTCCGTATGCTCCCGGAAAAAGAAGCTTTAAAGTTACACCACCATTAAAACGGTGTTTTTCGTTTTCCCAAATTTTTCTGGCTGCCGAAAACCCGATTTCTCCCCAAACCGTAGCATTCATACGCTGATTACCGCCATAATCCAAAATAGATGTGTTTCCAATTAAATCAAAAGTGTCACCAATTAAAGCATTTCCTAAAACAGGGTCAATATTGCTGATATTTGCTTTAATGTTTGCGCCAGACCTGATTGCAAATCCCCAGCCAAATGCTTTAAATGCAAATCCTGGAAGCGCTATCTCTGCATCTGTACTAAAATCAACGCCTCCATTTCCTGAAAATATGAGATTTTCGAAATCGTCACCATTAAGAGCGTCGCTGATAGTTAATTTATTATTTGACGCATTGATACTCGCACCAAAAAGTTGTATTTCAAATCTGCTTGAAAGGTTTGCGAATTCAGAAGGGTTCATGCTTCCGTTCAAAATCCCGACTCTTTTTGAAGTTGAGATTCCACCGAAATGCTCCTGAGCCATTGCCGGCAGTGCAAGTAAGCAACATGCTGCCAGAGTAATTTTTTTCATCTTTACTGAAGTTTAAGTTTACTCAAATATAAATGAATTTATGATAAGTTTAACATGTGTGCTTAAATTTATTTTGGGCTTGTTTTTACTGAATCCCATAAGCTTTCATGAGGAACAGGGGCGGTTATCGCAAGGATTTCTTTGCTTACCGGATGTACAAAAACCAGGTTTCGAGCGTGCAGATGAATTCCGCCATCTTGATTACTGCGATCGAAACCATATTTTAAATCTCCTTTGATGGGAGAGCCAATCGCAGCCAATTGCGCTCGTATTTGGTGGTGCCTTCCGGTATGCAGATTAATTTCTAATACAAAGTAATTGTTTAATTCTTTGATGATTTTATACTCGAGGCTAGCAATTTTACTGTCGGGAATTTCTTTTGAATGTGCTTTTGAAGTATTGCTTTTTTCATTCCTTTTCAGGAAATGGACAAGTTTGTCTTCGGGTTTGGGCGGCCTGTTTTTCACTATGGCCCAGTATGTTTTTTGTGTTTCACGGTTTTTGAACAATTCGTTTAATCGTGACAATGCTTTTGAAGTACGCGCAAAAACAACGATTCCGGTTGTTGGCCGATCTAATCTATGCACTACGCCCAGAAAAACTTCTCCAGGCTTGTTGTATTTTTCCTTAATGTATTCCTTGACGATATCGGATAACGGTTTGTCTCCGGTTTTATCGCCCTGAACAATATCGCCAACACGTTTGTTAACGACAATGATATGATTGTCTTCATGAAGGATTTGGAGATTATCTTTTGTAGAAACGATTTTCATTCGGTTGGCGAAATCAATATTGTTCTTTTTCGTTTGGAAAATCCTTTGATTTGACATCGTTTGCATATTGTCCGATGGCGCTTGTCATTTGCTCGTAAAGATTGAGGTAGCGTCTCAGGAATCGCGGGCTGAATTCATTGTTCATTCCGAGCATGTCGTGGATTACAAGAACCTGTCCGTCAACGCCGCCGCCTGCGCCGATTCCGATCACGGGAATCGCAATGCTTTTGGCAACTTTTTCGGCTAAATGCGCCGGGATTTTTTCAAGAACTAAAGCAAAACATCCAATTTTTTCAAGCATTTTCGCATCTTCAATAAGTTTTTCGGCTTCTGCTTCTTCTTTAGCGCGAACGGTATAAGTCCCGAATTTGTATATTGATTGCGGCGTGAGCCCTAAATGCCCCATTACCGGAATTCCGGCATTGAGGATTTTTTTGATGGAATCTTTAATTTCGCTTCCTCCTTCGAGTTTTACGGCATGCCCACCGCTTTCTTTCATTATTCTTATTGAAGAACGCAAGGCTTCTTTTGGATCGGATTGATAGCTTCCGAATGGCAGATCGACTACAACCAAAGCTCTTTCTACGGCTCTAACGACTGATGACGCATGATAGATCATTTGGTCGAGCGTAATCGGTAAGGTTGTTTCGTGGCCGGCCATGACATTGGAAGCTGAATCGCCAACCAATATCACATCGACACCGGCGGTATCGACAATTTTTGCCATGGTAAAATCATATGCGGTGAGCATTGAGATTTTTTCGCCGTTGGCTTTCATTTCGATAAGCGACCTTGTGGTTATTCTCTTGTAATCTTTTTTTGCGACTGACATAGGTTGTGTTTTTGGAACTGTAAAAGTAATAAACACTTTATTTATCGGTATGATATTTTTATTTTTTTACAGTTGTCATAAGAATTACAATCAGAATGTATTAAAAAGTATGTTTATAATGTGTAGGTTTTGACTTATAAGAATCAACTCAGTTAAGATTATTTTTTTCTTTCTTTCGTTTCTTTTGCTTTTTTTGCCTTTTCCTTATTGGCATTTTCTACAGCTTCCCTGGCTTTTTCAGCTGCTTCTTTTTTAGCTTTTTCGGCTTCTTTTTCTTTTTTCTTAAAATAACCCCTTAGCAAAAAGTTATGTTTTGCGGCTTCCAT
>CAZSDN010000026.1:17771-19541 GCA_964605595.1 uncultured Flavobacterium sp.
TCTTCAGGTTGATAATTGTTTGATCAATGTTTTCGGCCATTTCTTCGTCACGAATCAATTTTCCAAGCGTTCCTTGCCCGCTGTTGATATTGACAAGAAGCGTTGCCATTTCATCGGTCAATACGGCTGCGTTTTCTGCCGTGACAGCTATGCTTTTCATTATCGCGTCGGTTTCAACAGGTTCGAATGAGGCAATCAGCTGTCCGTCTTTAACTACTTTTGCGCCCGGATTGCCATGAGTCAGCAATACAACTTTGTCGCCAATAATACCTTCAGAACTGATCCCGGCCTGGCTGTCACTTTTTATAAATTGCTGTACTTCCTGTTTTAGGAGCATTTCGACTTTTACCGTTGAGTCATTTACAATGAGAATATTATCGACAGTTCCGATATTTATACCGGAAAAGCGTACCATGTTTCCAACCTGCAATCCGCTGACGTTTTTAAAATTGGCAGACAGTTTGAAAACCGGATTGAAAAGATTTTTCTGTTTTCCTATGATAAAAATCCCAAGGACAAACAGGATTAAACCGACGATAATAAACAATCCCAGGCGTATCTTGTAACTATTGCTATGCGTTTCCATAAATATTGGTTTTAAATTTTACTTTTTTTGGTTTCAAAATATGAGGCGATCAATTCGTCTGAAGTATTTTCAAATTCGGCAAGATTTCCTTCTTTGTAAACTTCACCTTCCTTGAGCATTATAATCCGGTCGGCTACGGTTCGTGCGCATTCTATATCGTGTGTGATTATCAGTGACGATGTTTTGTATTTTTTCTGGATATCGTTTATAAGCAAGCTGATTTCATTTGATGTCACCGGATCGAGGCCTGTCGTTGGCTCGTCATAAAGCATTATCGACGGATCTACGATTATGGTTCGGGCAAGGCTTATTCTTTTGCGCATACCGCCTGATAATTCGGAAGGCATTTTATTTTCGGCATCTGGCAACCCGACATTTTCAAGAGCTTCTTTAACTTTTGCATCGATTTGTTCTTCGGTTAAATCTTTTTTGATACGGCGTAACGGAAATTCCAGATTTTCCCTTACTGTCATCGAATCATACAACGCGCCGCTTTGGAAAAGGAAGCCGACTTTTTTTCGGAGTTCGTCAAGTTCCTGGCTTTTGAGACTGTTGACTTCTTCTCCTAAAACTTCTATTGTGCCGCCATCTGCCGTAAGCAAACGAACAATGCATTTTATCAAAACCGATTTTCCTGTTCCTGATTTTCCAAGGACAACAAGGTTTTCGCCTTTTAAAAGCTGTAAGGAAATGTCTTTCAGAACTTCAAGTTCACCAAAACGTATCCGGACATTTTTAATGTCGATCACAACATCTTTATTTTTTTCTGTATCTATCATAACAAGTCGGTTATTTGAACAGCAATTAAATCTACAATGATTAAAAGCAATGATGATAATACGACTGCTGAATTGGCTGCGATTCCAACACTTTCGGTTCCGCGCCCGGCATTAAAACCTTTATAGCATCCTACAAATCCGATTACCGCTCCGAAGAAAAACGTTTTAATCGTTGCCGGAATCAGATCCATAAAATCTACGCTGCTGAATGCCTGCGTTAAAAATAAAGTCAGGCTGACATCGCCTTTTATATTAGCGCCAATCCAGCTTCCAAAAATACCGAGCGCGTCTGCATACAGTGTTAAAAGCGGAAGCATTAGCGTTGCGGCAAGTATTCTTGGGACAACAAGGAATTTTATCGGATTTATGGATGAAACTTCCATGGCATCAATTTGTTCAGTGACG
>CAZSDN010000026.1:19551-29897 GCA_964605595.1 uncultured Flavobacterium sp.
TCCAAGTTCAGCTCCCATGCTGGAACCAATTTTCCCGGCGCAGATCAAAGCTGTAATTACGGGCCCCATTTCACGGATTATAGATATTGCGACCATTCCGGGCAGCATTGATTCTGCCCCAAAATCAACAAGAACCGGCCGTGACTGAATTGTAAGGACAAGCCCGATAATGATTCCGGTAACAGAAATCAATGCCAGGGATTTGTTCCCTATTTGGAAACATTGCTTCAGGAACTCGGTGAATTCAAATCCTCTTGAAAAAGTTTTTTTTATCACGTCGGTAATAAAAAGAACAACATCGGCAACATTGGTAAGGAAAACTTTAGCTTTCCTCTTAGTTTGGATGGTCTCGTCACTCACGCCAATCGTTTTATTCCTGGCGTAGTTTTTTATATTTGATATTGGTACAATTTTTTTCATCTTCAGAAATTTAGCTCTGGTTCATGTCTTCGTCCTTGTCATCTCTTTCTTCTTTGGTCGTACTGCTTTCAGTAAAAGTAGGAGCCGGTATATCGACATGGATAATTACCTTTTTCTTTGAATTTCCATAATCATAATGCGGGAGTTTAATTCGATGCCATTCATATGTTTTGGGCAAATCATCGCCCATTAAATAACCCCAAGGCTCGAGCGATTCTATTCTGTCAAAAATTACTTTCATGATTGCGATCAAAGGGATTGCGAGGAACATTCCGGAAACACCGGCGATACTCCCGCCAATGATGATTCCGATGATTGAGACAAAAGCGTTAATTTCAACTTTGGAACTGACTATCATGGGAACAAGGATATTATTATCGATAAACTGTACGATTATGTTCACTATTATGACGCCAAAAACGATCGAGATCTCGGTACTGCTGGTGAGTGATACGACGATGCTTAATACACCCGCAAACAAAATTCCGACATATGGTATAAGGTTTAAAATTCCTGTGATAATTCCAAGTAAAATCGCATATTCCAAACCGATAATCATAAAACCGATCGAAGTCATTACTGAAACCGCAATCATTTCGATTATCAATCCAACAATGTAGCTTTTTACGGCGACTTTAATCTGAAACAGAATTTGCTGGAGTTTATCGTGATATTGAGGTTTGAATAATTTTGACAAAAACGTAATAAAGTGCGTCCTGTATAAAAGAATAAGGAAAGTATAAATAGGTATCAATGTCAGGTTCAGTAATGTATCGGTAAACGACATGAGTGTTGTGCCAATCATTTCCTTTCCTTTTTTGAAAGTGTCTTCGGTTGCGCCATTAATATATTCTTTTTGTTCGCGCGTGCTCAAATTGAAATTATCTTTTACATATTGCTGAAGATGCTCGATATGGATTGAAATGTTTTTCTCAATCTTATCAAAATCATTTGCCATGTCACTTATTTGGAAAGATATGAAAGTGAAAATCCCCAGGATTATCAGTACAAAAATTATAACAGCCGTAATTACCGCCAATACATGCGGAAATTTTAGTTTATCAGTAAAAAATAGTACGACAGGCCGTAAAAGTATCGCAATAAGAAAGGCCATTAAGGCCGGAATTATAATTCCCTGGCCGATGTAAAATAGAGATAAAATTCCGATTATCGAAGTTAAAATAAAAGCGAGCCGGGCATAAAAGGGAAATTTTAGAGTTCCTTCCATAGATGTTTTGTTTAGGAATATGAATCGTATTTCAGATTATATTATTCTAAAGTTACAAATACGGATATCTAAAAATGTTAAAAAATAGCTATTTTTTCAAAAAGCCAGATTGAATATTTAAGTTTTGAATTTAAAATTAATCTGTAAATTCTTTGGTTTCGAAGTCAGGATGCTCAATTATCGAAATGCCTTTTTGCAAGAGCAAGGTGTTTGGATAGGTTATCATTTCGCCTTCGCTGGTTTTCAAATAAGTGTGAAATGCACGGATGTCTTCAATTTCAGCTTCGATAGGAAAATCCTTATCATGAATCCTGATAATATCACCAATTTTAAACGGAAACGAAAACAACAGGATCATTCCCGATGTAATGTTGCTCAGGATTGACCATTGCGCAAAAAATGCAATGCCAATTACTGTCAGGATCGAAGAAACGGTTAAAAAGAGATTCTCTTTCTCGACGCCCCAAATTATAAACAATGCAATAAAAAAAAGGATTGTAAGAAAAATATTATTATAACGAATAATAAGATTTTCCCGGTGCTTAAGGATATGGCTGGTTTTAGCATAGTTTTTAATAATTTTTGCGCTTAACATCCTGAGGAAAACTGTCAGGACAATCAAGACAATTGTTCCTACTACTTCGAAAAAAAAATTACCTAGCTCCATAATTAAAGTTTATTTGCAAATTTACTCAAATAATCATAGACTTTATCAACGGGCAATCCCATTACATTTGCATAGGAGCCATTCACTTTTGAAACCGCGATAAAACCAATCCATTCCTGAATGCCATAGGCGCCGGCTTTGTCATAAGGCTTATAATTATCAAGATAATAACAAATGGCATCATCGCTGACCGGATTAAAAAAAACTTCCGTTATTGCGGTAATAGTTTCGGTTTTACGCGAAGTTTTAAAACAAACCGACGTAATTACTTCGTGGCTGTCGCCAGATAGCGATCTCAACATCCGAAAGGCATCGTCATAATTTTTTGGTTTTCCCAAAGCTTTTTCATGATGCCAGACAATTGTATCGCTGGTAATCAGAATTTCATTTTCATTAAGCTTTCCTTCAAACGGCTGGCTTTTCAATATTGAAAGGAATTCGGTTATTTCCTGTTTAATGAGATTTTGAGGATAAATTTCTTCAACTTCCTTGATCCTGATTTCAAAGTCAAGATCCAGATCCCTGAAAAACTGTTGCCTTCGCGGCGATGCCGATGCGAGGATTATTTTGTGGTTTTTAAGAAGTTCTTTAAGCATTGTTCATTTTTATATTTAGGCTGACAACCAGGATCGAAATAATCCCAAACAGTAAAACCAGCTTTAAGATTGTACTCAAATGATGAAAATCTTTTTGCTTTTTTGCCACCCATAATTTGATGCAAAAATAAATGAGCGGCGCAACAATCAGCAACAAAGCATAAGCAGCCGCAATAAATAAATTATATTCAACATAGAAATTGTTGATATAATAAAGCAGGTACAAAATAAAAATGACACTTACAATGAGTACGGCTTTTGCAGTTCGGGCTACGCCTAAAACGATAGGAAGCGTTTTCATTCCCATGTTATAATCGCCATTAACATCTTCAAGATCTTTAATTAGTTCACGGATAAAATTGATAATAAAGCAAAATAGCGCAAAATCCAGAAGAACTTCAAAGGCAACGCGCATTAACGCACTATTTTCAGGAGTAATTATTGGCAGCAGTTCATAAATCCCGATGATGATAACACTCAAAGCAGTAATGGCTGAAACGATAATATTGCCAATTAAAAGGCTTTGCTTAAACGTTGAGGCATACAAATACAACGTTCCTGATGTTAAAATAAACAGCAATGAAAATCCCGGGCGTTCAATAAGATTGGATAAATAAAATCCCGCGCCAACGCCAATTATATTCAAAACTACATAAATATTATAGGCTTTTGATTCAGAAATCAGCTTTCCGACAATTACATCGTTTGGTTTATTGATCGTGTCTGTTTCCTGATCGAATATGTTGTTTATCAGATAACCGCCGCCGGCAATCGTTATGGTTGATAAAACAAGCAAAAGAAATTGCCAGTCATTTAGTGCAAGCGGAATAGCTCCTAATTTCAGAAAACCGTACCGCAAAATTATCTGCATCAATGCAATCATCAGTAAGTTTTTGTAACGGATTAGTTTCAGGAAAGATTTCATTATTATAAATAATTGCTTTTTAAATGATTATGGTGTTTTTTTATTTATGAAAATCAGTTTTTAAAGATAATTTTTTTTACATGATTTGCTAACTTATTTCCAACAAAAAAGCCTGAAATCACTTTCAGGCTTTTTAAAATATTTAGAATGCTTTATCGTCTTGAATTATCTCTTGTTCTGGAGTTTTCCCTTTGTGAATTTCCAACAGAAGTTTGTTGTTTCTGTGCCGGCGCCGATCTTTCAGTCCTGACCGTATTGCTTCTTGGCGTAACTGATTGCTGTGACTGCCTGTCATTGCTACGGACTACCGGAGCTGGTTTTGGAGTATTTTCTCTGGTAGTTCTCGTTGGAGTGTTACGGACTTCTGAACTTTGAGTAACTTTCGGAACGTTGTTTCTTTCAGTTCGGGTTGTATTCCTAACTGTTGCTGGCTGGTTTGTTGTTGTTGTTGTTGTTGTGCCTTTTACTACAGAAGAATTCCTCGTGGTATTTCTTACCGTAGTCGGTTTATCAGTACGGTCATTTACAATTGATGAATTTCTGCTTGGCCTTGTTCCGCCAGTTACGCTGTTACTTCTTGTAGAAGAATTCACACTTCTTGTCTGATCCAGTTCATAGCGGTTTGCAACATTATTTCTTTGTGTAAATGAACGGTTCGGATGCAATCTTTCATAACCGTTAGCACGCCTTGTTGAGTAAAGTCCTATAGCTTTATCGCTTCGTCTTGTGTTTACATAATTGTAATGATGGTGAACATTTATATGATTATGGATATGTCTTCTGTATCTGTAAACCGGAAACGGGCTCCAATGGGTATAATAAACCGGATAATAACCCCAATACCAAGGAGAATAATATGGATTGTATGATCCAACCCAGAAAGTCGTATAAATTATTGGTCTGTGAACATAAACCGGTTCATAGATATAATTTTGTCCATACATATAAACATCCCCAACGACTTGAACCTGAACTTCGCCGCGATTGTCTTTTTCAACTTCAACTGTCGCAACATCCTGAAAAAGATCTTTTCCTAAAACAGATTGTATGATAATAAGGTGTGTATTTCCTTCAACAGATTCGATGACTCTTAAATAATCCACTCGTCCATCACCGTTCAAATCCAGATTAGAGATTTGATTTTTGGGATCATTAAGCCGGCGTTCAAAATCTTCTAGATTTTTTGAGTCGCCAAATACCGATGCCACGGCTCTTAAATCAAGATTATCGCTAATGTCACTGTTTTTGGCATTTACAGTAGTTATGTCCTGTGCCTGAAGCGTTGCTGCAAAAAGAAATGCAAAAATGGTACGGGTAAAAATTAGAGTTTTCATGACTGTTTGAATTAATGTTGGTTAATAATTCTTATGCCATTTTGACAACCAATTTTTATGCCACTAAAAAAACATTAATTTTTATTTAACTATAACGATTGGTACGATTTTGAAAACTCCGAAGGCGTAAAACCGCTTTTATGCTTAAAAAGCCTCGAAAAATAAGCATAATCTTCATAGCCCAAATCCAGTGCAATTTCTGCAAAGTTTTTGTTTGAATAGATGATATTTCTTTTTGCTTCAAGCAAAATACGATCTGTTATGAACGAGGTTGTAGTTGCTCCTGTAATTTCCTGCACAATCCGGTTTAAGTGTTTCGGGGTAATATGCATCCGATTGGCATAAGCAGCCGGCGATTTCTCGGTTAAAAAATTCTGCTCAACCAATATCTCAAATTGACGGTATTTTTTAAAGTATGATCCGGTATTATCTTCAGGATAATTGACTGATTCAAGATATTGCCGTGACATTTTTATATAAATCAAATCGATGGTGCTCAGAATTTTTTGATGTGTAAAAACAGCCCGGTTTATGTAATCTTCCATGAGTTCATTTAATAACGGCATAATAGAATTTAACTCCGTTTTTTCAAGAACTAATGAAGGAAGTTGCTGAGCCGACTGGAAAAAAGGAAATTGCATTATTTTATTCCGGATGTAATGCAAGTCATAAAAATCCTGTGTATGCGTGAAAATATACCCGTCGCAATCTTCCGAAAGTTTCCAATGATGTGTTCTTCCCGGCGAAATCAAAAAACAACTTCCGGGATGAACATCATAAACTGAAAAATCTATTTCATGCTTTCCTGAACCTTGGGTAAATAATATGAATAAATAGGAATTGTGTTTATGCGGTTTAGTAATCTGGTTCTGGTTTTGGGCGATATGCTTTTTAAGTGTATTTGCATAAAAGCCTTTTATATCATTGCCTGAGTGAAATTGCGAAAGATTTAAAATGCTTATGTTTTTCATATTCCAAATATACTAAAATGTCTCTTTTGTGCAATTTTTGGAGAAGATTGTCAATAAGAAATAATTAAATATTGACATAAATTTGCTATATAAAATCAATCAATATGAAAATGCTTAAAAATATAATTTCAGGAAAATGTCCGAATTGTAAAAAAGGAAATGTTTTTAACTCTAACGGAAACCCTTTTTTATTTCAAATCCCGAAAATGAATCCGCAATGCTCAGAATGCGGACATAAATTTGAACGCGAACCGGGTTATTTTTTCGGAGCGATGTATGTTAGCTACGGAATGGCAGTCGCTGAAATGGCCGCAGTTTTTGCTGTTTCCCGATTTTTTGTTTCAAGTTTGCTCCACAGTTTTATCTTTATCGTGATTGCTGCGGTTATTTTTGGAGCTTTTAATTTCAGATATTCGAGACTACTGTGGATTTATATGTTTGATGGAAAAAAAGATTCATAAAAACTTACCGCTTGATTAGTCAATCCGCTTCATGCAAATTCTTTCCGGCGGATGCAGCACCATTGGGAATTTCTCGATTTTTACCGAACTGCTGTCAAGCCCGAAGGCCTTTTCTTCCGATAAACTCAATTTCTTGATGAGGAAATACGTATTCATGATAATCTTCTCATCCCATTTTAACTCGCTGTCATTGGATAGGAATTTCTCTGATAAAACAAATTTGAAATCTCCAAGGATGTTATTTTTATTGAGCGATTCGTAGCGGCTTGTTACATCAACTTCGCCGTTTTTAACCATATCGCGAACCACTTCGCGGAACATCAGGTTAATTTTGGTCGGTTCCCTGAATCCGAGGTTAAAATCAATCCTGATCAAATCGTCTTTAATGATTTCAGTAACCTTATATTCTGTTTTATAAGGCTCGTTTAAAATATTAACGTGTATAAACCAGTAAATATCGGCACGTTTTGGCCTTTTCTGCAAAATAGAATACATTACTTTCTCTTCAATTTCATCAACGCGGCCGGCGTTTGTCATGTAAACCAAATGCGTGGCATATTTCGGAATCGTCAAATCAACACTCAATTCTCCCAATACTTTTTTGTAATCGTCAATCTTGACCATTTTAGTATAGCTTTTGCTGATTTTTTTTGCTTTGTACCAAGTTGCCATAAGAACAATCAGCGTGAATGTAATTCCAATAGTGAAATTCCCGCCATCATTAAACTTTTTCATATTGGCAATAAGGAAACAAATTTCTATCGAAAGATAAAGAAGTATAATTCCGATAATGGCAAACCCTATTACCCTTTTTATCAGGAAATAATAGGTGAGGAGCAAAGTAGTCATTATCATGCAAAGTATAATCGCAAGCCCGTATGCCGCTTCCATTCTTTGTGAAACCTCAAAATGCCAAACCACGAGGACACAGCCTAAAAACAGCAGCCAATTTATAGACGGAATATATATCTGGCCTTTTAATTCGGTTGGATACTTGATTTTGACTTTCGGCCAAAAATTCAGCCGCATTGCTTCATTTATCATCGTAAACGATCCGCTGATCACGGCCTGAGACGCTATAACCGCAGCTAAAGTCGCTATTGCTACGCCAAAAGGGCGGAACCATGGCGCCATTATCAGGTAAAAAGGATTACCGAATTCTCCTCCCAAACTCGTTATTGTTTTTCCTTCTTCCATGATCAGATATGCAGCCTGGCCAAAATAATTCAGCAACAACATTGATTTTACAAAAATCCAGCTGACACGGATGTTTTTCCGTCCGCAATGCCCCATGTCCGAGTATAATGCTTCAGCGCCTGTGGTACATAAAAAAACGGCGCCAAGTACAAAAAAGCCTTCCGGATGGATTGAAAGCAAATGGTAAGCATAATATGGATTTATTGCTTTAAAAACTTCAGGATGCCCAATGATTTGTAACGTTCCCAGGATTCCAAGCATACTAAACCAAATGAGCATCATCGGTGCAAAAAACTTTCCAACAAGCTCGGTTCCGAATTGCTGTATGTAAAAAAGAATGAACAAAATCCCAATTACAATAGGAACCGTATTTAATTCAGGATAAAAATTGCGTAATCCTTCAACGGCTGACGAAACAGAAATTGGCGGCGTAATAATGCCATCGGCTAAAAGCGCGCTTCCGCCAATCACGGCGGGCACAATGAGCCATTTTACCTTAGTTCGCTTTACCAGGGCATAAAGCGCAAAAATCCCGCCCTCGCCATGGTTGTCAGCATTTAAGGTAATGTAAACATATTTTATTGTAGTTTGTAAAGTCAGCGTCCAGAAGATACAGGAAACGCCTCCAAGGACTATATCAGCATCGATCGCATGCTTCCCGATTATGGCTTTCATTACATATAACGGGGAAGTTCCAATGTCACCATAAATGATTCCCAGTGTGATCAAGAGGCCGCCTAAGGATAGTTTGCTTAAGTGGCTTTTGTGCGAAGCGCTCATAAATAAAATTTAAACCACAAAATTACTTAATTTTTGTATTGTATTAACATTTTTGAGGGTTACGATTTTGGGATTGAATTTTTTTAAACATAGATTTGTATATAGCAAATTCAAAATAATGAAAAAGTACATTTTACTAATTATAATAATCTTATTGTCAGTGTCTTGCAAAAAAGATGTGGCATTGAAAAATATTGAATTTCAAAATATTACAGTCGATACTCTTTTGATTGACAGCATTTCCATTCGTGCCATTTTAATAGATTCGGATAAACTCTGGTATGGCGCAAATGGCGGAAAATACGGTTATCTGGATTTAAAAACCTCAAAAGCATTCAATGGCAATATTGTAAAAGATGCTTTATTGCCTGAATTCAGAAGTATCGCAAAAACTTCGAATCATATATTCATACTGAATGTCGGCAGTCCGGCGCTTTTATACCGCATTTCAAAAGACGGTTCCGCAAATGAGTTGGTTTATCAGGAAAATCATGAGAAAATATTTTACGATTCGATGCTGTTTTGGAACGATAAAGAAGGAATTGCGATGGGAGATCCAACTGAAAACTGCCTTTCAGTGATTATAACACGTGACGGCGGATCAACATGGAACAAGCTTTCCTGCGATAAACTTCCTAAAGTTGCTCAAGGTGAAGCAGCATTCGCGGCAAGCAATACGAACCTGGTTGTAAACGGAAATGAAACCTGGATTGTTTCCGGCGGAAAAAAATCTCGGGTTTTTCATTCATCCGATAAAGGAAATTCCTGGGAAGTTTTTGAAACACCAATCGTTCAGGGAAAAGAAATGACCGGGATTTTCACGGCCGATTTTTATGATTCGAATAACGGATTTATAGCCGGCGGCGATTATGAATTGCAAAACCAGAATTTTAAAAATAAGGCTGTTACTTCTAATGGCGGAAAAACATGGGAATTAATCGGTGAAAAACAAGGTTTTGGATATGCTTCCTGCGTACAATATGTTCCCAATAGTGCGGCAAGGCAACTGGTATGCGTGGGCGGAACCGGATTATATTATTCAGCCGATGCGGGAAACAGCTGGACACGTTTCTCAAAAGACGCTTCACTTTACACAATACACTTTCAAAACGATTCGACCGCAATTGCCGCAGGGAAAAATAAAATTGTGAGGATTCGGTTTAATAAATAAAAAATCCGATAATTCAATTTTATGAAATTATCGGACAATCCTTTAATACCAGCGTTTCTTATTTTGTTTTGAACCAGCAGATTTTCTCGATTTGTGCTTTTCACCACTTCTGTTCGAGTTTTTTTGAGGAGCAGATGTTTCTTCCGGACTTCCGGCTTGCCATGGCCACGGATGATCTTCAACAGTTTGCACATCAACTTTAATTAGCTTTTGAATATCTTTCCAATACGTATGCTCATCTTTTCCACAGAAAGAAATTGCAACACCGCCATTACCGGCGCGGCCCGTTCTTCCAATTCGGTGTACATAAGTTTCCGGAATATTCGGTAAATCAAAATTAATCACAAACGGAAGCTGATCGATGTCAATTCCGCGGGCGGCAATATCCGTAGCGACCAAAACGCCAACTTCTTTTGCCTTAAATGCATCCAAAACGCGCTGACGGGCATTTTGTGATTTGTCTCCGTGAATCGCTTCGGCAGCAACGCCACGTTTTCGTAGTGCTTTAACTACATTATCCGCACCATGTTTTGTACGTGAGAAAACCAAAACATCCGAAAGATTTTCGTTCCTGATTAAATGATAAAGCAATTTCC
>CAZSDN010000027.1:0-5005 GCA_964605595.1 uncultured Flavobacterium sp.
GAATACTTCCGATACAACTGCCTAAAATAAGCTCGCTGTTGGTGTGCGCTTTCATTTCAAGCCTTGATGTAGCAACAAATCCGCAGCACAAAATCAGGAAGGTAATCATAAAAATCATCCTCGTTTGATAATGAAGGCTGACTCCAATGGCAAAAATTGTAAGGGCTGTCATGCCAATCATGTGAAGGCTCGCCTTGAAATTTGCATAAACCATCAGCAATGCTAAAATTGTACTGATAAGGCTCCCGAAAAAAAAGAAATGCAATTCAGGGCAAACATCAACCGTTATGCTTTTTTTAATGAGGATAAAAAGTAAAATGGTATGGATCAGCAATGGTATTTTTCGCTGTGCCGTACTTTTGAGCATAATCGAATCTACTTTTCCAAATGAAAGCAAAAAGTAGTAAAATGTAACCGGAATAAGAATGGTAATAATAATGATCTGGATGATTATCAGGTAAACTTCTGTATATGCAAAATAACTTCTCCCAAAAAAGAAAAATATCAAAACCGCATATACCGATATAAATAGCGGATGAAATAAATAAGAAAAAGCCGAAAGGGATTTTTTCAAAAGATTACATTTTTTTACGCATTCTCGCCACGGGAATATCCAGCTGCTCACGGTATTTGGCAATTGTACGCCGTGCGATGGGATAGCCTTTTTCTTTTAAAATATCAGCGAGCTGGTCGTCGGTCAATGGCTTTATTTTGTCTTCTTCGCCAATTACGTCCTGAAGGATTTTCTTGATTTCCAACGTTGAAACATCTTCGCCCTGGTCGTTTTTCATCGCTTCCGAAAAGAACTCTTTTATCAGTTTCGTGCCATAAGGCGTTTCCACGTATTTGCTGTTTGCCACGCGTGAAACCGTTGAAATGTCAAGCCCGACCATATCGGCAATATCTTTCAGGATCATTGGTTTTAACTTGGTTTCATCTCCGTCAAGGAAATATTCTTCCTGATAATGCATGATCGCGTTCATGGTCACGAACAAGGTTTCCTGGCGTTGCTTGATCGCATCGATGAACCATTTGGCCGAATCCAGTTTTTGTTTGATAAACTGAACTGCATCACGTTGCGAAGACGATTTATCGCGTGATTCCTTATAGGTTTGCATCATATCCTGATAATCGCGCGATACGTGCAAAGTCGGCGCATTTCTTCCGTTTAGCGTAAGTTCCAATTCGCCATCAACAATACGTATCATAAAATCGGGAACCACGTTTTCTGTCGCTTTGTTATTTCCGGCGAAAGAGCCGCCCGGTTTCGGGTTCAGCTTTTCAATTTCGTGAACGGCCTTTTTAAGCTGTTCGTTCGAAACGTTGAATTTCTGCATCAGCTTATCGTAATGCTTTCTGGTAAACGCGTCAAACTGCTGCTCGATAATATCTGTTGCAAGCGAAATATATTCCGTAGGCGTTTTGTGTTTCAGCTGAAGCAGAAGGCATTCCTGCAAATCGCGCGCGCCAACACCCGAAGGCTCAAGCTCATGGATGATGTGCAAAATGCGGTCAACGCTTTTCTCATCGGTATAAATTCCCTGTGTAAACGCCATGTCGTCAACAAGATCCGGAATACTGCGGCGGATATAACCCATATCGTCAATGCTTCCAACAAGGAATTCGGCTATTTCGCGCTCTTGGTTATTGAGGATGAACGTATTGAGCTGGTTGATTAAATCCTGATGAAAACTTACCGGTGCCGCTAAAGGCGAATCGCGTACTTCATCGTCATCACTGTAATTGTTAACCTGCGTTTTATAATCGGGAGTTTCGTCGTTGCTGAGGTATTCGTCTATGTTGATGTCTTCGGTATCAATGTGTTCCGATTCGTTTTCATAGTCATCGTAGTCGTCATTTTCGAATTCATCTTTATAATCTTCCTCTTCATTTCCGGCTTCGAGTGCCGGATTTTCGTTCATTTCTTCCATCAAACGCTGTTCGAAAGCCTGCGTAGGCAATTGAATTAGCTTCATCAGCTGGATTTGCTGTGGAGATAATTTCTGCGATAACTTGAGGTTGAGGAACTGTTTTAACATAAAATGAAGTCGGGCGGTTTATAAATAACTGATTCTTATATTGTAAAAGTGCCGGAATCAATTTGATTAACGGCACTTTAAAGTTAAATAAAAATCCTAAATTTCGTTACAGGTTTATAGGAATTTTCACATTCTGTATTTTAAAACTCGGCACTTCCCGGAGTTCTTGGGAACGGAATTACATCACGGATATTGGTCATTCCCGTTACAAAAAGCACCAATCTTTCAAAACCAAGTCCGAAACCTGAATGCACCGCCGAACCAAATCTGCGTGTATCCAAATACCACCAAAGCTCTTCTTCGTCAATGCCTATTTTCCTCATTTTCTCAACCAAAACATCATAACGTTCTTCACGTTGCGAACCGCCAACGATCTCGCCAATTCCAGGGAAAAGGATGTCCATTGCACGAACAGTTTCGCGACCCGACTCAGTGTTGTCGTTCAGGCGCATGTAAAATGCCTTGATATTTGCAGGATAATCATAAAGGATTACCGGGCATTTAAAGTGTTTTTCAACAAGGAAACGCTCGTGTTCCGATTGTAAATCTGCGCCCCATTCATTAATGAGGTATTGGAATTTTTTCTTTTTATTCGGAGTGGAATCCCTTAAAATATCAATCGCTTCGGTATAAGAAACACGCTTGAAACTATTCTCCAAAACGAAATTCAGTTTCTCTAACAAAGCCATTTCGCTACGTTCCGCCTGTGGTTTTGATTTTTCTTCATCAAGCAGGCGCGTTTCAAGGAATTTCAAATCGTCCTGGCAATGATCCATCGCATATTTAACGACATACTGAATAAAATCTTCGGCAAGATCCATGTTGTCATCCAGATCATTGAAAGCAACTTCGGGCTCGATCATCCAGAATTCAGCCAAATGCCTCGATGTATTCGAGTTTTCCGCACGAAACGTTGGCCCAAATGTGTAAATCTGTCCCAAAGCCATCGCAAAAGTCTCGCCTTCCAACTGCCCGGAAACGGTTAAGTTGGTATGTTTCCCAAAGAAATCTTCTTTATAATTGATATTTCCGTCATCGGTTTTCGGCAAATTATCCAATGGAAGTGAAGTCACCTGGAACATTTCACCCGCGCCTTCAGCATCAGCGCCCGTAATAATCGGCGTGTTTACATATACAAAACCTTTGTCCTGAAAGTATTTGTGAACCGCATAAGCCAATACCGAACGTACGCGCATGATTGCGCCAAACGCATTGGTGCGCACACGCAAATGTGCATTCTCACGCAGGAATTCCAAGGAATGTTTTTTTGGCTGCATCGGGAATTTCTCCGCATCCGAATCGCCAAGGATTTCAAGTTTCTTCACCTGGATCTCGTATTTCTGCCCCGCGCCCTGGCTTTCTACCAAATCACCAATTACAGAAACCGCCGCTCCGGTCGTAATTCTTTTCAAAGTCGCTTCCGGCGTGTTTTCAAAGTCAACAACGCACTGAATATTATGTATCGTCGAACCGTCGTTCAACGCTATGAATTGATTGTTTCTAAATGTTCGTACCCAGCCTTTGGCATTTACATCTGTTAGTGATTTGGTGCTGCTTAACAGCGCTCTAACTTTGGTATGTTTCATTTTCAAAAAAGATTTTTTGCATTAATCGCCTGCAAATATAATTGATTTTAAGATTTTTCAGGAGCTCTTCCCGCTATTCGCTTGTATCTTTTTATTTTTAAAGAAAAAATAAAAAGGATACCGCTGCTATCGGGGCTAGATTTTGCCGGAAACTAATTCAAATCTTTATGCCCTGGCCTGTTTTCGATTTCCTCATCAGTAAATTCCCGCATCTCAATGTTTGTTTCCTTGAGTTCCTGCTCGTTTGCAAGTGTTTTATTCAGCGTAAGCACCAATGCCGGCAACAGCATCAGGTTCGACAGCATTCCGAATAAAAGTGTAACTGAAACTAATCCGCCCAAAGCGATCGTTCCGCCAAAACTACTCAGCATAAAAACCGAGAACCCGAAAAGTAACACGATCGAAGTATAAAACATGCTCAATCCCGCGTCATTAAATGTTGCATAAACTGATTTGCGGATTTTCCAGTTGTTCTTTTTCAGTTCCTCGCGGTATTGTGACAGGAACCGGATCGTATCATCAACCGATAATCCGAATGCAATCCCGAAAACCAAAATCGTTGACGGTTTTAGCGGAATATCAAGGAATCCCATGATTCCGGCAGTTAGCATTAACGGTAATAAATTAGGTATAAGCGAAACCAAAACCATTTTGAACGAACGGAACATAAAGGCAACTAACAGCGATGTCAGGAAAAACGCAAACACCAGCGACGACAGTAAATTATCGAGCAAATAACCGGTTCCTTTCTGGAATACATAAGCTTTTCCTGTAATGGTTACATTATATTGGTCTTTCGGGAAAATCTTGTTGACTTCTTCCCTGATTTCTTCTTCTATCTTTGGCATCTGCCCGCCGTTATCATCACGCATGAAAGTGGTAATCCTTGCAAATTGCCCGGTTGAATCGACATAGCTTTTCATCAGGTTTTCCTTGCCGCCTTTAGCTGCATTTTTTGCATACGAAAGGATAAAGCCTTGTTCCTGCGCTGTCGGCAATTCATAATATTCGGCTTTGCCGTTATAATAAGCTTGTTTTGAATATTTTACCAAACTCACAACCGACATTGGTTTTGACAATCCGGGAATCTGGCGGATGTTTTCTTCGAGTTCATCCATCTTTCGTAAAGTAGAAAGCTTCATGACGCCTTTTTTGCGCTTCGTGTCAATCATGATTTCGAGTGGCATTACGCCGTCGAATTCATTTTCAAAGAATAAAATATCCTGGAAAAAAGGTGCTTTCTTGGGCATGTCTTCAATAATGCTTCCTGAAATGCGCATTTTGTAAATCCCGATAATGCTGATCACTAAAAGCGAAATAGCCGTAATGTAAATTGCAAAACGATTTTCTTTCACATTGCGTAAAATCCAGTCCATGAAC
>CAZSDN010000027.1:5015-20368 GCA_964605595.1 uncultured Flavobacterium sp.
AACGATTTTACAGAGCCGCGGTCAAGATGCCGGATGTGACGGTCTTTCGGTGCGGGAATATAACTGTGGAAAATCGGGATAACAATCAGGCAAAGGAAAAACAATCCCATGATGTTGATCGATGTTACCACGCCAAATTCAATCAGCAACTGGTTATTTGAAGCCACGAAAGTTGCAAACCCGATTGCAGTTGTAAGGTTTGTCATTAAAGTTGCCATTCCGATTTTGGTCGTAACGCGTTGCAACGCTTTGGCTTTATTGCGGTGCACTTTATATTCCTGATGGTATTTGTTGGTCAGGAAAATACAGTTCGGTATTCCGATTACGATAATCAGTGAAGGAACCAAAGCGGTCAGCACCGTGATTTCATAACGGAATAATCCCAGGAAACCAAACGACCACATTACGCCGATGATTACGATTGCAATCGAAATCATGGTCGCACGGAAACTTCTGAAAAAGAAGAAAAAAAGCAATGATGTTACAAGCAATGAAGCTCCGATAAAAATCCCGATTTCACTCAAAATCGTTTCGGCATTGAGCGTCCTGATGTATGGCATTCCTGAAACACGAAGGTCAATCCCGGATTCTTTTTCAAAAGTATCGATCGCCGGAATCAATTTGTCGGTAACAAAAAACTTACGCACCGGCGTATTAACAATTTTCTTATCGAGGTAAACCGCAGAACGGATGCTTCCTGATTTTTTATTGAAAAGCAATCCTTCATAAAACGGGAGGTCGTTAAAAAGCTCTTTTTTAACCTTAGCCAGGTATAATGTGTCTTTTGCTTTTGAATTATCAACAAAATCGATCAGTTCAAAGCGTTCAAGCGAATCGTTTTTTTGTAGCTTTTTGAGGTTATCGATCGAGATTACAAGGTCAACTTCTTTGCTCGATTGTATCGTAGCCATTAGTTTTTGCCAGGCGGCATATGCTTTTGGGGTAAAGATCGCGTCGTCTTTTACGCCCATGATAATCAGGTTGCCTTCTTCGCCAAATTTATCCAGGAATGCATTGTATTCAATGTTTACAATGTTGTCGTCAGGAAGCAGGTTGGCTTCGGTATGCGTAAAATGTATGTTTTTCCATTGAAATGACAACAGCACGGTTATCACTACAATGGCAGACAGCATGAGGATTTTATTTCGAAGGACTACCCGGGCGATGAGCTCCCAAAATCCTAAACTAAACCATTTGATCATTGGTGAAAATTTGGGTGCAAAGGTACTAAATGAATAAGGTTTTTCCCTATTTTTTATAAGGGATATTAAATTTGCATTACTAATTTATATGGATTTAAAATTTATATATTTGGATTCGCATCTTTGCAGGAGATTTAGTATTAAAATGGATAATTGTAAACATGAAAAATTTAAGGAATTCAGCATTTTACATTTTATTGATCGCAGGTTTTTCAATATTGATTTACTGGCTTTTAACCCAGGGAAAATTATTGGAAAACAATCAGGAAATCATAACTCCTGTAAGCGTTAATGATTCGTGGGCTGAATTTCAGGCTTCAATGATACACGGTTTAAAAGAGCCACTGGCAATTCTTTTACTCCAGATTATCGCAATAATTATAGTGGCAAGATTCTTCGGATGGATGTTCCGGAAAATTGGCCAGCCGTCAGTGATTGGTGAAATGGTCGCCGGGATTGTTCTTGGCCCGTCGCTGCTTGGAATGTACTTTCCTGAGTTTTCCGAAACGCTTTTTCCCGAAGCTTCGTTAGGCAACCTGAAATTCCTTAGCCAGATCGGGCTGATCCTTTTTATGTTCGTCATCGGGATGGAACTTGATCTGAAGGCATTAAAAAACAAAGCCAATGACGCGGTCGTTATCAGCCATGCAAGCATCATTTTCCCGTTTACTTTAGGAATCGGGCTGGCTTATTTTTCGTATCATCAGTTTGCCCCAAAAGGAATCGACTTCATGTCTTTTGCGCTGTTTATGGGAATTGCGATGAGTATTACCGCTTTCCCTGTTTTAGCACGGATTGTACAGGAACGCGGAATCCATAAAACAAAGCTCGGAACTATTGTTATCACTTGCGCTGCCGCAGATGACATCACCGCCTGGTGCATTCTTGCAACTGTAATTGCCATTGTAAAAGCGGGTTCTTTCGTTAGTTCGCTTTATGTTATCGGGCTTGCGATTGCCTATGTTTTCCTGATGCTGAAAGTTGTAAGACCGTTTTTGGAAAGAGTCGCATCGCTTAAAAATTCACGACAAAGCTTAAGCAAACCGGTTGTTGCGATTTTCTTACTGACTTTAATACTATCGGCTTATACGACTGAAATCATCGGAATCCACGCGCTTTTCGGAGCGTTTATGGCCGGTGCGATCATGCCGGATAATACGAAGTTCCGCGGAATTATTATTGAGAAAGTAGAAGATGTTTCGGTTATTCTTTTGCTTCCGTTGTTTTTTGTTTTTACGGGATTGCGAACCAAAGTAGGTTTGATCGACAGCCCATATTTATGGAAAGTAACCGGATTGATCATTGTTGTTGCCGTTGTCGGAAAATTTCTTGGAAGCGCTTTGGCAGCAAGATTCGTCGGGCAAAACTGGCGTGACAGCCTAACTATCGGAGCGTTGATGAATACACGCGGATTGATGGAACTCATCGTGCTTAACATCGGGCTTGATCTAAAAGTGCTTTCGCCCGAAGTGTTTACAATGATGGTGATTATGGCATTGGTCACGACATTCATGACCGGGCCGGCGTTGGATCTCATCAATTTCATTTTTAAAACCAAAGACGTTATCGTTCCTGAGGAGATCAAGTCGGATACAAAATACAAAATCCTTATTTCCTTCGGTAATTCCGAAAGGGGAAAATCGCTTCTGCGCCTTGCAAACAGTTTCGTGAAAAGGCAAAGCAACGATTCGGTTGTAACGGCGATGCATCTTACATTAAGTAACGAATTGCATTCTTTTGACCTCGAAGACCAAGAACGCAAAAGTTTTACGCCGATTATTTCTGAATCGGAAAACCTGGATCAAAAAATTGTCACATTATTTAAAGCTTCGAATGATATCGATACCGATATTGTTGAAATTGCAAATCAAGGTGAATATGACATGCTGCTTGTTGGTTTGGGGCATTCGATTTTTGAAGGAACGCTTTTGGGGAAAGTCCTCGGATTTACGACACGAATCATCAATCCGGATCGTTTAATCGATAAATTTATCGGGAAAGAAGGCCTTTTCGAGAATTCGCCTTTTGATGAAAGAACGCGTCAGATCATTGCAAAAAGTAAAATGCCGGTTGGAATTTTAGTCGATAAAAACCTGGTCGATATGAGCCGGGTTTTCATGCCGATTTTCAGCGCCGATGATGCCTTTCTTTTAGATTATGCACAAAAACTGATTCAGAACAACGATTCCCGGATCACGCTTATCGATCCGAACAATGCAATCCGTGACAACAAAGCGGTTTATGAAAAGATTGATGCAATCGAAAAACAAACGCCGAATTTCATTTCAATGCTTGAAGACCGGATCATAAAAAAAGAATTCCTAAACACACAAGATATTATGATTATTAGTCTTGAAAGCTGGAAAAAACTGGTGAATTCTCAAAGCACCTGGTTGAGCAATATTCCTTCGGTACTGATTATCAAGCCGTAATTTATGGCAAAATACCGGCTTATTTTTGGAGGGAAAGTAAATCAATAGCAAATTTATTACGCTCAAATTTAGTGTGAATCCGTAAAAATATGTGCGGGCTGAATGCAAAAATCATAACCCGAAATCGAAAACAAAACTCAACTTAACCGCCAGGTTATCTTCAAGCCGCGCTAACTGATTTGGGCCATAACGGTAAAAGCCTGTAAGCCCTAAACCTTTAAAAATCTGGTTCAGTTCGACTCCGGATTCAAAATAACCTTTGTCGAGTGTTTTGTAATCAATGCCAAGATGGCGTTCAGGATTTCGCATGTTTCCCCAAGCCATCCTGGAAACCAGTACCAACGACGGTTTCACTTTTGGGAATAATGTCACGCGCTTAAATCCGTGTTTCAACTGAAAAGTAACATATTGGCTGGAGAAGAATTCATTGAAATACATCGTTTCAAAACTGTTCTTTCCCGCAATTGTGATACGTTGCATCAATCGGTCTTTGGTCAGGTTATTCGGGCTTGTGTTGTACAAATGCGTAAGCGGGACTTCGCCATTGGCAAAACCTGATTCGATCAAGATTGCCGATTTTTGCCCGTTCAGGTATTTCTTTTCATATTCTGCACGGAAATCGAATTTGGTAAAATCGAAATCATTCTCAATTATATTTGGCAACGATTGCGTAAGCTGAAACGTGAATTTCGGGAAGCGTTTTTCAATTTCCAGACGGCCGGTTGGAGTTTGCATAAAATCGCTGAACGGATTCCACTGAACAGCAACCAAAGCGGTCGTCATGTAATACAAATCATAGGTCTTTCCGTTGAGAATGTAAGTATAATCAAATTTCGGGTCAACACGGCTGTGCGTCAATTGCCAGATGCTTTCGGTTTTCGGAATAATTTTCGTCTCGATATAAGCACGGTAATTCTGGTAGTTGTAGAACGTACTGATGTTAATCGGGCGCGGGTCATATAACTTAAAAACACGCTTGTCTGTCGCAAACGACGTACTCGCAATCTCACGGACATCATCCGTATAGGAGCCGCCAATCCAGGAATTGGAAAATTTCCCGACGCGGACAGCGCTGCCAAAACTGTATTTAAACGTCCCGTCTTTTGTCCCGTAAGCAGAATATCCGTCGAGCTTGAATTTGCGTGAGAATTTCTCGCTCGTCACGCCGCCCAATCCTAACCGGAAACCTTCATAATTATTGTAACTCAGCAAATACCTCAGGTCTAAATCTACAGGCCCGAGCGGTAAATAACCATTCAGGATTTTTCGCCCGATCCGGAGTTTTTTCTCGATTTTTTCCTTTCTTGCGATGCTGTCTAAAGCGACATACGTTCGTTGGCTCCGGCTGTCAATGCTGTCTTTTCGGAAACTTTCCCAAAACCCGTCATTTTTTGCAATTGCGGAATCATTGATCTCAACCGCAATCGAAGGCTTTTTAATTGTAACCGGAATATTGTATTCGGGTTCATAATTGTGCGTTTTTGAAAGCAGATAAGTAAAATCAGACGCTTGTTTTTTTCGCATCGGAACGCCGTCGGTAACTTCTGCATCGAACTTTAAAGTTTCACCAAAAATCTTGATGTCTTCTTCATTTTTGCCTTTTACGATTTTGAATTCGCTATCCGTCGGGAACCAGATTTTCTCCTTTTCGATATAATCGTATTCATGGATTGCGGTAATATCAAGCACTCCTTTTATGCGCATGACGGCTTTTGCAACTGCGAAACTTTCCGCATCAATGTAAAGCAAACCCTGCAAAGCGGCGCTGTGTTTTTTCTTTTTTGGCTTGAAATAAATAAGATACGTTTGCCGGTTTTCAAAGTTTACCGTATCGAGCAGCTTAAATTTATAATCCGAAAACGCATCCGATGAGATCGGGCTGTTGTATTTTGTTTCAAACAGTTCATAGCGCTTATCATAAACTGAAAATGACTGCAGGTTAAACGCAAAGACTTCATAAACCGGTTGTGAAAATCCTGCCATTTTTGTCCCAAGGATGGTTTCTTTCAAATGTTTTCCATCAAATTGAAATTGGGAAACCCTTTCGGTCTGGAACAAATGCTGTTTCGAAATCAGCTTTTTGAATTTGTAATTTGAAGAATCGAGCTTGGTGAATTTTTGTTTTTTTTCTGAAAAAACCGAGTCAATTGAAGCGTTGATCGAGTCGGGCTGTGCTGTTACGATTAATTTATTGTAAGCTTTAAACTGGAAGCCCGAAAGTTTTTTTTGCGGATTGTTGGCGTTTTTAAACCGGATTACATTTTTGATAATTCCGTTTGCCGGATTGTCGATAATGATTTCGCTCAGGTTTTCCGATTTTTCTGAAAGTGAAACGGCATAATAGTTCTTCGGATTATTCAACGGGATTTCCTTTGATGAAAAACCGATATAAGAAACCAAAACCGTTTTTACAGGCTTCGATATCTGAAACGTAAATTTTCCGTCAACGTCTGTAATCACTGAATTTGAATTTCCGTAGGAAACATTCGCAAATGGAAGCGCTTCGCCATTTTTGGCGTTTTTTACAATTCCCGATACCGAAAACTGTGCGTGGGCACTGATTCCGAAGAATAAAAAGAAAAATGTAAAAATCCTCATCAAGCTGTTTTTGTGCAATGAAATAAATTACACAATGCAAATGTATTCAATGTTGGGCAAAAAAAATCCGCCGTGTTGTTCAACAGGCGGATTTTATGATAGTTTTGACAATTACACTTTCATGATCTCGGCTTCTTTTATAGCCAGAAGCTCGTCAATCTTTTTGATAAAGGAATTGGTAAGATTTTGCACTTCGTCTTCTGCGCTTTTGCACATGTCTTCAGAAGTTCCTTCTTTTTCGAGTTTTTTGATTTCGTTATTGGCATCTTTACGCGCGTTACGGATGCTGACTTTTGCATCTTCGGCTTCGGCTTTTGCCTGTTTTGCCAAATCACGGCGGCGTTCTTCCGTCAAAGGCGGAACGCTGATGATAATCATATCACCGTTATTCATCGGATTAAAACCAAGATTTGCAACCTGGATCGCTTTTTCAATAGGTTGCAGCATTTTCTTTTCCCAGGCAGTTATAGTAATTGTCCTTGCGTCAGGAACGCTCACGTTTGCAACCTGTGACAATGGCGTTGCCGATCCGTAATAATCAACAAAAACGCTTCCGAGCATTTGCGGGCTTGCTTTTCCTGCGCGGATGTTCAGGAAAGATTTTTCCAAATGTGCAACTGAACCCGACATGGATTCCTGTGTGCTGTCTAATATAAAATCAATTTCTTCAGTCATTTTGATTTAGCTGATAATTAAACATTAACTACTGTTCCGATATTTTCGCCTTCGCAGATTTTCAGAAGGTTTCCTTCTTTGTTCATATCAAAAACCACGATTGGCAATTTATTTTCCTGGCTTAATGTAAAGGCGGTTGTGTCCATTACATTAAGTCCTTTTTTCAATACATCTTCAAACGAAATATAATCAAATTTCTTCGCATCCGGATCTTTTTCAGGATCGGCAGTGTAAATTCCGTCAACGCGCGTTCCTTTCAAAATCACGTCGGCATGGATTTCAACACCACGCAAAACAGCGGCTGTATCCGTTGTAAAATATGGGTTCCCGGTTCCGGCTCCAAAAATTACGATACGCCCTTTTTCCAGATGGCGAACGGCTCTTCTTTTAATATAAGGTTCTGCAATTGCTTCAATTTCTAAAGCGGTTTGCAAACGCGTCAGCATTCCTTTGTCTTCAAGCGCGCCTTGCAATGCCATGCCGTTTATTACGGTTGCAAGCATTCCCATATAATCGCCCTGGACGCGGTCCATTCCGTTGCTCGCTCCGGCAACGCCACGGAAAATATTTCCGCCGCCGATTACAATTGCGATTTCAACGCCTTTGTCGTGAATGGTTTTGATGTCGTCGGCATATTCGGCTAATCTCGCCGGGTCAATTCCGTATTGTCTTTCTCCCATCAGGGCTTCGCCGCTTAGTTTCAGGAGAATTCTTTTGTATTTCATGGATTTGTTTTTGTGGTGTCGTTTCTTAATCCGGTTTTGAATTAAGTTGTGCAAATATAGACATATTCTCTTTTTTTTGAAAATTAGTTTTAAGCGTTAGAAATTTTATAATGTATCGTATTTTTGCCAAAATTTTTTACAAATCATGAATGATATTATTGCCAAAAGCCTGCTGCAGAGTTACACTTATCCTGAATACAGAAAGGTTGTAACCGATTTATTATCCGAAGGCAAATCGACCGGAAACATACAATCTGAAGATTTGACCAATTATTCAAATCTGAATGAAACGCGGATGAACCGGCTCGAAAAAACAATCGTTGTTCCTGAAGAAAACGCATCGGTTTTGCGGGTTTTAAAACGTAATTACATTTGGCTTGTAATTTCTGAAGGCTGGTGTGGCGATGCGGCGCAATTGCTTCCGGTATTCCATAAAATGGCAAACGAGTCCAATTATATTGATCTAAAAATCGTTTTCCGTGATTTGAATGAAGAATTGATGGATTTATTTCTGACAAATGGTTCAAAGTCGATTCCCAAACTGATTATTCTGGATAAAGAAACGTTAGAAGTTCTCGGGAATTTTGGCCCGCGCCCAAAAAATGCTTCAGATTTAGTTAAGGCTTACAAAGAAAAACACGGCATTTTTGACGAGCAGATCAAAACCGATTTGCAACTTTGGTATTTGCATGACAAAGGATTATCAACCCAAAAAGAAATCCTTATGCTGATGCAGGATCTGGAACAATAGATTCTTCAAAGCCTTCGATAGAAAGTGCATTTTCTACACTATAATCACCAATTTTTGTACGGCGTAAAGCAGTTAAATGCGCACCAGATCCTAATGCTTTTCCAAAATCAAAAGCCATCGAGCGAATATAAGTTCCTTTGCTGCACGCGATTCTAAAATCTACTTCGGGCAATTCTATCCGGGTAATTTCGAATTCGTAAATCGTAGTTTTTCTGGAAGCAATTTCTACAGTTTCTCCGGCCCGGGCGTGTTCATATAAACGTTTTCCGTCTTTTTTGATAGCAGAAAAAATGGGCGGTTTCTGATCAATTTCGCCTAAAAATTGTTTTGTGGTTTCTTTGATAAGATTTTCATCGACATGCGATGTTGGGAAAGTTGCATCGATTTCGGTTTCCAAATCATACGATGGAGTTGTCGCGCCAATATGAAATGTGCCTGTATATTCTTTTTGCTGCGCCTGGATTTCAGTAATTGTTTTAGTGAATTTTCCGGTGCAAACGATCAATAACCCCGAAGCTAAAGGATCTAAAGTTCCGGCGTGGCCAATTTTGATTTTCTTTAAATTCAACTTGCTTTTCAGCAACCATTTCATCTTGTTTACAACTTGAAAAGACGACCATTGCAAAGGCTTGTCAATCAGTAAAACCTGACCATTCTGAAAATCTTCGGCAGTCATTATTGGATATAAGAAAAGTAAATCAGTAGGAAAGTTCCAACAACAATCCGGTAATAACCCCAAGGTTTAAAACCATATTGTTTGATAATCCCGATGAAGAATTTTATCGCCAAAATTGCAACAATGAACGCGATAACGTTTCCAATAAAAAACAATTTCAGGTTATCGCCGGATTCCAAAAGCAACTCATAACCTTTCATTTGTGAAGTTTCATACGTTTTTATGAAAACCGAATAACAGGTTACGGCCAACATCGTTGGAACCGCGAGAAAAAACGAAAATTCTGCCGCCGCCTGGCGTGTCAAACCTTGCTGCATTCCGCCAATAATCGACGCAGCCGAACGGCTTGTTCCCGGCATCATCGCCAAGCATTGCCAAAAACCAATGGTAACCGCTTTCTTGATTGAAATGTCTTCTTCGGTAGCGACAACAGGATTTTTGAAAAAATTATCGATGAATAAAAGCACGAATCCGCCCAAAATCAAAACAATTGCAATCGGAATCGGGTTTCCTAAAACCGCGTCGATTTTATCATCAAACAATTTTCCTAAAACCAAAGCCGGAATTACGGCGCAAGCCAGTTTAATGTAAAAGCTGAATTTTGAAAAGTCGAAAAATTTCTTCCAATATAAAGCAACAACCGCAAGGATTGCTCCGAATTGGATTGAAACCTGGAAAAGTTTTACGAAATCGTCGTTCTGGATTCCAAAATAGGAACTTGCAAAAATCATGTGGCCGGTAGATGAAACCGGAATATATTCGGTTAAACCTTCAATAATCGCGAGAATAATCGCTTCGAAATAATTCATAGTGTTGGAGATTGTTCGATTATTCGATTATTCGTATGTCCGAACTATCGAACTGTCGAACTATCGAAAAAGCCGATTTATTTTTTAGGGTTTTTTAAAATAGAGTAAATGGTTATTCCGAAACCGATCAGAACTGTTGTTGGAGCTAAACGGATCCTCCTGAAATTAAAAATTGCATCGCTGAAAACGTTCGGGTCATCGCTGCCGCCGCCTGACATCAGGATAAAACCTAAAGTGATTACGCCAATTCCGATCAGCAGGATTTTATAATTTACTTTTTCGAAAAGAAATTCCTCATGTGGTCTGTTTTCCATTGTATTTTATATTTCGGGATTAATAAAGGTCGTCTGTTCTTAAATTTAGGAAGCGTTGCGTTGCGAAAAACGTGCTGAACCAGGTAATCAAAATGCCAACTGCGACAACGCCTACAAGCACTGCGGCAATCAAAACCGGTTCTTCCATAAGTTTCAAATCAGGGAAATTGGTGTCGACATAAATCAGGCATCCAATTAATGCTGCAACCGCCAAAACAGAACCAATGATTCCCAATTTTATGCTTCTCCAGATAAACGGCTTGCGGATGAACGATTTTGTTGCGCCCACCATTTGCATTGTTTTAATGATAAAACGGTTTGAATAAATTGAAAGGCGCATAGAACTATTGATCAATAAAACCGCAACCAATGCCAGAAACCCGCTGACGATTAAAATCCACATACTGACTTTCTGGATATTATCATTTACAAGGTTTACAAGAACTTTATCATAACCGATATCTGAAACCATAGCATTTTTGCGTAAACGCTTTTCTATCTTCTGAATACTGTCATTTGTGATATAATCGGCTTTTAAATGAATATCAAAGGAATTTTCCAATGGATTTACGCCAACAAACGCCATAAAATCCTCGCCAATATCCTGGATGTGTTTCTTGGCCGCTTCTTCTTTCGTAACAAATACGCTTGTCTTTACAAAGCGCGCCGTTTTCAATTCGTCGTCAAATGCCTTTAAAATACTATCGTTCGCTTCATTTTTAAAGAATACCGTCATTGGGATTTCTTCTTTGAAATTATCGGATATTTTTTTCGAATTCAGCACAAAAAAACCAAGTATGCCCAAAAGGAACAACACCAGGAAAATGCTCAATACAACCGAAAAATACGACGAAATCAGCCTGCGTTTTTTAAACTTTTCGTAAGAAGAACTCATAGTTAGGTAGAATTATGCGGTAAAAATAATAAAGAATTTCCGTAATCACAGTTTCTAACGTTCAAAGTTTTGACTTTCGTACAATAAACGTAAATTTGCGCCTGCGAATTGATTTTTTTCGTATAGAAGTTTTTTAGGAGCACGGCAATCCTGCTTTTAGGAAATTTCGGTCCCGCTTTCCGCAGTATCTTTTTTGTTTGTCATCTGAGTGAAGTCGATTGGCATTCTCTCCAGACAAAAAAGGATACTTGCTGCAATCGGGGCTAGTTACAACGAACAGTAATTTAGTAAACAATATTTGGAAGTGGCCGGAGTTTAGACAAACCCCGGCACCCAAAACCCAAAACCATGAAGTACCATCCAAACGAAATTGAAGCCAACTGGCAGAAATACTGGGCCGAAAACCAAACTTTCGCCGCTGAAAATAATTCAGACAAACCAAAATATTATGTGCTCGATATGTTTCCTTATCCATCAGGAGCAGGTTTGCACGTAGGCCATCCGCTGGGTTACATCGCTTCCGATATTTATGCGCGCTACAAACGCCACAAAGGTTTCAACGTGTTGCATCCGCAGGGTTATGACAGTTTTGGGCTTCCGGCCGAGCAATATGCAATCCAGACCGGGCAGCATCCTGAAAAGACTACAAAAGAAAATATCGCACGTTACCGCGAGCAGTTGGATAAAATTGGCTTTTCATTCGACTGGAGCCGTGAAGTGCGCACTTCTTCACCAGAATATTACAAATGGACGCAATGGATTTTCATTCAGTTGTTCAATTCATGGTACAATAAAGATTCGGATAAAGCCGAAAGCATCTGTACTTTAATCCAGGAATTCGAGTTCAACGGAAATGCTAAAGTAAACGCGGTTTCCGACGACAATATCGAAAGCTTTTCATCAGATGATTGGAACCGATTTTCAAAAGAAAAACAAGAGCAAATCTTACTACAATACAGATTAACTTATTTAGCCGAAACCGAAGTAAACTGGTGCCCGGGATTGGGAACTGTTTTGGCAAACGATGAAATCGTAAACGGCGTTTCAGAACGTGGCGGTTTCCCCGTCATCCGTAAAAAAATGACGCAATGGAGCATGCGGATTTCGGCGTATGCACAACGTTTATTGGATGGTTTGGCAGCCATCGACTGGACGCAATCTTTAAAAGATTCACAGGAAAACTGGATCGGAAAATCGGTCGGCGCATTGGTGACTTTTAAAGTAAAAGATTCTGAAGCCGAAGAAAATTTATTGGATTACATCATTTCCGGCGACGATACCAATCAATATAAAATCGAAGTTTTCACGACACGTCCCGATACCATTTTTGGCGTTACGTTTATGACTTTGGCTCCCGAACACGAATTGGTTTCTAAAATCACAACACCTGAGCAAAAAGCAAGTGTTGACGCTTATATCGAGGCAACCGCAAAACGTTCAGAGCGTGAACGAATGGCTGATGTTAAGACTATTTCAGGAGTATTTACTGGCGCTTATGCCGAGCATCCGTTTACCAAAGAACCAATTCCGGTTTGGATTGGCGATTATGTTCTTGCCGGATACGGAACAGGAGCTGTAATGGCCGTTCCTTGTGGCGACGAACGTGATTATGCGTTCGCAAACCATTTCAAAGGACAAAACGGAATGCGGGAAATCAAGAATATTTTTGCCAACGTCGATATTTCTAAAGAAGCTTACGGATCTAAAGACAATGTTGAAATTGCCAATTCCGACTTCATCAACGGAATGAATTATAAAGAAGCCACAAAAGCAGTTATTGATTCATTAGAGAAATTAGGGCAAGGCCGAGGCAAAACCAATTACCGCTTGCGCGACGCGGTTTTCTCCCGTCAAAGATATTGGGGCGAGCCGTTTCCTGTTTATTATGTAAACGGAATGCCGCAAATGATCGAAACAAAATACCTTCCGATACGTTTACCGGAAGTCGAGAAATATCTGCCAACCGAAGACGGGCAACCGCCTTTAGGAAATGCTCCAGTTTGGGCGTGGAACACACAAACCAATGAAGTTGTTGCAAACGATTTGATTGATGATGTTACTGTTTTCCCACTTGAACTAAATACAATGCCGGGCTGGGCGGGGTCTTCATGGTATTGGCTGCGTTATATGGATGCCCACAATGAAGACGAATTCGTGTCTAAAGACGCTGAAGCCTATTGGCAGAATGTCGATCTATACATTGGCGGAAGCGAGCATGCCACCGGGCATTTATTGTATTCCCGTTTCTGGAACAAGTTTTTAAAAGACCGTGGATTTATCAATCAGGACGAGCCGTTTAAAAAATTGATCAATCAGGGGATGATTTTGGGTATGAGTGCGTTTGTCTATCGAATCGAAGGTACAAATACGTTGATTTCCAAAAATAAGGTCGGTGATAACAAAGTACAGCCTTTACACGCAGATGTGTCTTTCGTAAATGCATCAGATGAACTTGACATCGAAGCATTCAAAAACTGGCGCGAAGATTATAAAAATGCCGAATTCATTACCGAAGACAACGGAAAATTCATCGTCTCTCGAGAAGTCGAAAAAATGTCCAAATCCAAATACAACGTCGTAACACCTGACGATATCTGCGCCGAATACGGAGCTGATACATTACGATTATACGAAATGTTCCTGGGTCCGCTTGAACAAGCCAAACCATGGAATACCGCCGGAATCACCGGAGTTTTCGGATTCCTTAAAAAGCTATGGCGTTTGTATTTCGACGACAGCGGACTGATCGTAACATCAAATCCTGCGTCAAAAGAAGCACTGAAAACCTTACACAAAACCATCAAGAAAGTCCAGGACGATATTGAAGGGTTTTCGTTCAACACATCCGTAAGCCAGTTTATGATCTGTGTAAACGAACTTACCGCGATGAACTGCCACGAACGCACAATATTAGAACCATTAGCGATCCTGATTTCGCCGTATGCACCTCACATTGCCGAAGAACTTTGGAAGCATTTAGGACACGAAGGAAGTATTTCAACGGTTCCGTTCCCGAAATTCAATCCGGAGCATTTGGTAGAAAGCAGCAAGGAATATCCGGTTTCTTTCAACGGAAAAATGCGTTTTACAATTGAATTGCCGTTAGATTTAACCGTTCCGCAAATTCAGGAAATCATTATGAACGATGAGCGCACATTGAAACAACTGGAAGGAAGAACGCCAAACAAAGTGATTATCGTTCCGGGTAAAATCATTAATCTCGTAGGATAATCCTAAAATATAGCCAATTGTGATAGTGACAAAATGACATTTTTTTTATCTTGGCTTGCGATTTGTTATATTTGGAAAAACTTAAAAACAAAAACATGTTAGGATATTATCTCATTATCGGATTGATCGCTTTATTTAGTTTTGCCGTCAGCTCAAGATTGAAAAGCAAATTTGAACATTATTCAAAAGTACATTTACGCAATGGAATGTCGGGTGCTGAAATCGCTGAGCAAATGCTTGCCGATCACGGAATTCGAGGCGTTAGGGTAATTTCGACTCCTGGCCGTTTGACTGATCATTACAACCCGACAGATAAAACAGTTAATCTGAGTGAAGCGGTTTATAACCAAAGAAATGCAGCAGCAGCAGCAGTTGCCGCACACGAAGTTGGGCATGCCGTACAACACGCGGTTGCTTATGACATGCTGACATTCCGCTCTAAAATGGTTCCGGTTGTAGGTATTGCTTCAAATTTGTCACAATTCCTTATCATTGGAGGTATTATTATGGGAGCCGCTGCGCAAATTGGTGCCGGATTCTATATTGCAGTAGCAGGTTTAGTTTTGATGGCAATCACAACCGTTTTCAGTTTTGTAACGCTTCCTGTAGAATATGATGCAAGTAACCGGGCTTTGGCTTGGCTGAAAAATAAGAATATGTTGAGCCAGCAGGAATATGCGGGTGCTGAAGACGCATTAAAATGGGCCGCACGTACCTACGTTGTTGCCGCAATTGGTTCGCTGGCAATGTTGGTATACTGGGCGCTCCAGGTTTTTGGAGGTTCCAGGGATTAAATTATAAAGGTTGATTATAGAAAAATCCGCTTCGTTTGAGGCGGATTTTTTTTATAATTTTTTAGCCGTTACAGCTGGATTTGCCGTTCAATCTGCTGGTCAAGCGAAATGAATGTTTCTGTTCGGGAAACGCCTTCAATCGCCTGGATTTTGGTGTTTAGCAGATGCATTAAATGTTCATTGTCGCGACAGATTATCTTGATTAGGATTGACCAGTTTCCGGTGGTATAATGGCATTCGAGGACTTCGGG
>CAZSDN010000027.1:20378-23624 GCA_964605595.1 uncultured Flavobacterium sp.
TTCGGGGATTTTTTTGAGTTCCCGTACCGCTTCAGGGTTCCGGGCGGCTTTATCAAGATATATTCCAACAAAAGCCATTGTACTGTAACCCAAAACCTTATTGTTAACGATAAATTTTGATCCCGAAATTACTCCGGCCTGTTCGAGCTTTCGCAACCGCTGATGTATTGCCGCTCCTGAAATCCCGATTTTATGCGCGATTTGCAAAATTGGCTTTCTTGCATCTTCCATGAGCGCACGGAGGATTTCTTTATCGATTCCGTCAATTTCAATTTGAAGGGAATTTATTTTCATGGGTTTTGTTTTGTAATAGGAAATCCTTTTTTGATTTCAGTTGAAAAGTAAATGTACAAAAAAACCGCTGTATTTGAATTTACAGCGGTTTTTTAGCCCTGATGGAAGCGGTTATCCTTTTTATTTTTCCTTTAAAAATAAAAAGATAGTAGCGAACAGCAGGATTAGCTCCTGAAATTAATTCAGCAATTTATCAGGATTATATCCGATGTATGGCATTTCTTTTTCATTAAAAATGACGCCATATTCTTCGAGTTCTTGTAATATCGGAAGGTAAACTTCTTTGTTGATGGGCAATTGAACGCCCGGAGTCGTGATGTTTCCGTTAAGGATTTGCAAGGTTGCCATTGCAACCGGAAGCCCGACGGTTTTGGCCATTGCGGTATATGTCTGGTCGTCGCCAATGCAGACCATTTTTGAATCGATTTGTTTTTCTTCGCCGTTGATCTCATAACCGAATTTGTGGTACATAACAATCATGTCTTTATCGTCAGGTTGTAATGTCCAGCTGTCGTTGAGGATTTTTTCGAGGATTTGTGCCGGTGATGCACCTTTCAGTCCGATGATTTTGTTTGGATTGAAAATATCCAATTCCAGAAGTTTGTCCCAGATAATATCGTCCTGGTCGATCCCGAGTTGAAGGCGAAGCTTGATTTCTATAGAATCTGTGGGATGATACGGAAGGAAAAGGTTTGTGAAATCACGGTAACTCATCATTTCGGAATCATCAATTACATAAGTGTCATCGGTCATTCCGAGCTGTACGAACATATTCCATGCACGCGAATAACCAACACGGCGAATCGTCCCTCTGTATAATGTAAGAATGTCGTCAAGTCCGTAAACGCTTCTGTATTTCAATGAATCGCGGTTTGCATAACCTTCGAATTTTCCGTAGCCTTCAACTTCTAAAAACTCAGTTCGTCGGAATAATTTGTGATACGGAATGTATTTGTATGTTCCTTCCTGAATAAATTTCGCCGCACCGCCTTGTCCGGCCAAAACTACGTTTCTTGGCGCCCAGGTAAATTTGTAATTCCATAAATTGTTGTCAGATTCAGGAGCTACAAGCCCGCCGCAGAATGATTCGAACAAGATCATTTTTCCGCCTTTTGCCCGTATTTCATCTATGACTTTCATGGCGCTCATGTGGTCTATTCCGGGATCAAGCCCGATTTCATTCATAAAAACCAGGTTGTTTTCTTTTGCGGCTTCGTCAAGGCTTTGCATCGCATCGCTGATATAGGATGCGGTAACCATGTGTTTTTTATAAGTAATGCAGTCTTTTGCAACTTCGAAATGTAAGTGAGCCGGAAGCATTGAAATCACGATATCGGCTTTTTGGATTTGTTCCTTACGCTGTATTTCGTTAAAAATATCGAATGCGATTGCCGTTGCGTTTGGGTGATTATTGGTTTTTTTCCGGGCAAGCTCAACAGAAAGGTCGCCAATTGTAAGATGCAGGTTTTCTTCGGAAGATTTATTTAAAAGGTATTGAATCAGTGAAGATGCCGATCGGCCGGCGCCAATAATCAGGATATTTCTCATGGTTTGGTTTTATCAGGCAAAGGTAGGAATTTGTTATATTTATAAAAATGAAAAATTAACGGGATGATTTTTTATTTTCCTGAAGTGATGATGTAACTTTATGCGAAATTTATAAAAATGGACAGAAAGATCATTGCCACAGCGGCCGCTTTTGGCGCGACGGCTATTATTTTAGGAGCTTTTGGCGCACACGCTTTAAAGAAAGTTTTAAGCTATGAAGAATTAGCGGTTTTTGAAACAGGCGTAAAATACCAAATGTACCATGCTTTGTTTTTACTGATTGTCGGGATTTCCGGATTGATTTCGGAAAAGGCGAAAAAGGGTATCTTTTATTTGGTGGTTTCTGGAGTGGTTTTGTTTTCAGGTTCCATTTATCTTTTGGCAACCGATAATCTTAATTCGTTCAATTTCAAAATTATCGGATTCGTAACTCCTATTGGAGGATTGTTATTAATAATGGGATGGATTTGGCTTTTTATCGATTTTTTGAAGAAAAAATCATAATTTTTCATTTTACTACAACGTTGTAGAGATAAATTTTTACTTTTGCACTTTGTGTAACACAACTCAACAGCAACATTTTATGGAGAATAACGCTTTGTTTGCGAAATCGATTTCGTTAAACTACTTGGGAATCAAAGATTCAAATGTTCATTACCAACTAACTCCCGATGAATTACACGACATTACCATCCGTTCAGGCCAGGGAGTAGAATCTTCAACAGGTGCTTTGGCCATTAATACCGGAGAATTTACCGGACGTTCGCCACAAGACCGTTTCATAGTTAAAGACAGTATCACAGAGGATAAAGTTTGGTGGGGAAAAGTAAACATTCCTTTTTCATCTGAAAATTTCAATAAGCTTTACGATAAGATGATGGATTATCTTTCAGGCAAAGAAATTTTTGTTCGTGAAAGTTATGTTTGTGCCGATAGTAACTACAGGCTTAATGTAAGAGTTGTAACTGAAACTGCTTGGTCAAACCTGTTTTGTTACAATATGTTCCTTCGTCCTGAAAATAATGAACTTGACGGATTTTCGCCTGATTGGCATGTTGTATGCGCACCGGGTTTTATGGCCAATCCCGCTGTTGACGGAACACGCCAGCACAATTTTGCCATTCTTGATTTTACAAGAAAAATCGCACTTGTTGGAGGAACCGGTTATACGGGTGAAATGAAAAAAGGAATTTTCTCGGCATTGAACTTCATATTGCCGGTAGATAAAAATACACTTCCGATGCACTGTAGCGCCAATGTTGGAGATAACGGCGATACGGCTATTTTCTTCGGATTGTCCGGGACAGGAAAAACAACGTTGTCGGCTGATCCAAAAAGAAAGCTGATTGGCGATGATGAACACGGATGGACAAGCGAAAACACGGTTTTCAATTTTGAAGGCGG
>CAZSDN010000027.1:23634-29699 GCA_964605595.1 uncultured Flavobacterium sp.
TCATGAAAAAAACATTTTATCCATGCACTGCTCTGCCAATATTGGTGAAAATGGAGATACAGCTATTTTCTTCGGGTTATCAGGTACCGGAAAAACAACATTATCATCAGATCCTGATCGTCATTTAATTGGTGATGATGAACACGGTTGGTCTGAAAACACGGTTTTCAATTTTGAAGGCGGTTGTTACGCAAAAGTAATTAACCTTACTGAAGAGAATGAGCCGGATATCTTCCATGCGATTAAAAGAGGCGCGATCCTTGAAAACGTAATCTTTAAAGCCGGTACAAACGAAGTGGATTTTGAAGATGTTTCGATAACACAAAATACCCGCGTCAGCTATCCTATTTACCATATAGATAACATTCAGCCGGGATCGATCGGAAAGAATCCTAAAAATATATTTTTCCTTACGGCAGATTCTTTCGGAATTTTGCCTCCAATTTCAAGATTAACTCCGGGCCAGGCAGCTTATCATTTTATCTCGGGTTATACTGCAAAAGTTGCTGGAACTGAAGCCGGGGTAACTGAGCCTCAGCCGAATTTCTCAGCTTGTTTCGGAGCGCCGTTCATGCCCTTGCATCCAACAAAATATGCTGAAATGCTTAGCAAAAAAATGAAAGACGCGAATGTAAAAGTTTGGCTGATCAACACTGGTTGGACTGGCGGGCCATACGGAATTGGCCACAGAATGAAATTAAAATATACCCGTGAAATGATTACCGCAGCTTTGAGCGGTGATTTGGATAACGTAGAATATGTTGACCATAAAGTGTTTGGTCTGGCAAAACCGCAGTCTTGCCCAAATGTTCCGAGTGAAATCCTAAATCCAAGAAATACATGGGAAGATAAAGATTTGTATGATGTAAAAGCCGTTGAGCTTGCGCAGAAATTCAAAGAGAACTTTGCGAAATTCGAAGAGTTTGCTAATGAAGAAATTTTAGCCGGCGGACCTTTGTCTTAATAGCTGAATTATAATAAAAAAAGCCTCGTAATTTTACGAGGCTTTTTTTTATAGTATTTTTTTTGAATAATCTGTGTTTATTTAGATTCCTTATTTGCTTTAGCGATGTATTTTTCCAAAGCCATCGTCATTGAAGGCGCTTCAGGTGACGGAGCCATAATATCTACGCGTAATCCGTGTTCCAGAGCTTCTTTTTGGGTTGTGCTTCCAAAAACAGCGATACGCGTATTGTTTTGTTCGAAATCAGGGAAGTTCATGAATAATGACTTAATTCCTGTTGGACTGAAGAAAGCCAAAACATCATAATAAACATCGGCCAAATCAGACAAATCACTCATTACGGTTTTGTAAAAAGTAGCTTGTGTCCAATCAACTTTTAAGTTGTTTAATGTTTGAGGCGCATCAGCATTCAGTTGGTCAGATGCTGGCAATAAAAACTTTTCGTCCTTATATTTTTTGATAAGCGGCGACATATCGACGAAATCTTTCTGCCCGACATAAATCTTTCGCTTCCTGTAAACCACATACTTCTGAAGATAAAAAGCGATTGCTTCCGATTGGCAAAAATACTTCAAACCCTCAGGGATTTTATATCGCATTTCTTCGGCAACCCTGAAAAAATGATCAACCGAATTTTTGCTTGTAAGGATAATTGCCGTATAATTATTCAGGTCAATTTTCTGAAGCCTGACATCTTTTGCGCTTACGCCTTCAACATGGATAAAAGGCCTGAAATCAACTTTTACCTTATGCTTTTGTGAAAGCTCAAAATATGGGGAATTCTCTACCTTAGGCTCTGGTTGTGACACCAAAATAGTTTTCACTTTCATAGTTTATTTCTTCTAAATGCTAACTTTTTGTAAACCAATAATACATGAAATAATATGGAGCAATTTCAAGTGCGCAAAGATACAAAATAAAATAAAACAACTTGCTTAATATCAAATTTTGATATATTTTCAGAGAATTCAAATAAGTCAATATGTTTATTGACAAAATCATAATAATAATAAAATATATTAACGATATTGATACGGCATCGGTATAGAATAAGATGATGTTTATGGGAAGAAGCAGCAATCCTAAGTAAGTTCGGTAGCTGACTTTTTGTAAATTGAACTGTTCAATAGGTTCTTCGATATTGAACGAAGTAGAAATGATCTTTTCAACAAGGAATTTCCCGAGTATAAAAACGCCTAACATTGTGAAAATCCGAATGAAAACAATCCAGTCACTTTTTTCGGCATACCCAAAATAACTCAGCAATAGCTGTATGAAAAATGAAAAAGAAAGCAACTGCACCACAAACAGCAATATAGTAAACCAGCTCATTAAGTTGCTGCTGTCACGGTAAATTTTTATGTATTTATCCGAAACGATCAGCCGGATGAAATCACTGAAACGGCTTCCGAAAAAATTTCTCGTAACAGCAATCAATACAAGGCTGAGCACGAACAAAACCGTTGCCCAGTCTTTGTTTTCCATTATGCGTTCGTGTAAAATTACTGCTGTCATGATGCGGCAAAATTACTAATTTTTTATTTGCCTACTTTTATAAATTAATTAAGATTCCGCAATCATAAAAACATTATTTTTGCTTCTGTAATCCAGCTTTTATGAACGACGGAATTGTTATAATCCCAACTTATAACGAAATCGAAAATATTGAAACAATTATCAGGACCGTATTTTCCCTGCATAAACCCTTTCATATATTAATCGTCGATGATAATTCTCCCGATAAAACCGCAAACCGCGTCATAGAATTACAAAATGAATTTCCTGGCAGGTTGTTTTTGGAAGTCCGTAAAAAAAAATCCGGCCTCGGAACTGCGTATGTCCACGGATTCAAATGGGCATTGAAAAATGATTATCACTATATTTTTGAAATGGATGCGGATTTTTCCCATAATCCTGCCGACTTGGAAAAGTTGTATGATTGTTGCCATTTCGGCCGCGCCGATGTTGCGATTGGTTCCAGGTACATCACCGGCGTAAATGTTGTGAACTGGCCTTTGAGCCGTGTTTTGCTATCCTATTTCGCCTCGGTTTATGTGCGGATGATTACAGGAATGAAAATTATGGATGCAACCGCCGGATTCATGTGCTATCGCCGTGAAGTGCTTGAAAGCATCAATCTCGACAAAATAAAATTTATTGGATATGCGTTCCAGATTGAAATGAAATACCGCGCTTATGCCAAAGGTTTCAGGATAATTGAAGTTCCGATTATTTTTACCGACCGCGCAAAAGGCCAGTCTAAAATGAGCGGATCAATTATAAAAGAAGCCGTTTTTGGAGTGATTTCATTACGCATCAGAAAGTTTTTTAACAGATTATAGAAAAGATAAATGAAAAGGGTTTTAATCAAAAATGCCAAAATTGTAAACGAAGGAGTCATTTTTGAAGGTGACGTTTTAATTGAAGGCCAGTTTATTGCTGAAATTGCCGAAAGCATTAGTGCAAAATCATCAGCTACCAAAATTATTGACGCCGGCGGAAATTACCTGATTCCGGGTGCGATAGACGACCAAGTGCATTTTCGCGAGCCGGGTTTGACGCACAAAGGCGATATTGCTTCAGAGTCGAAAGCTGCGGTTGCAGGCGGAATAACATCTTTTATCGAACAGCCAAATACGGTTCCGAACGCAGTTACGCAGGAACTTCTGGAAGAAAAATACCAAATTGCTTCTGAAAATTCCTATGCGAATTATTCATTCATGATGGGCGGAACCAACGATAATCTTGAGGAAGTTTTAAAAACAAACCCGAAGAATGTTGCCGGAATTAAATTATTCCTTGGTTCTTCAACCGGGAATATGCTCGTTGACAATGAAGAAGTTCTGGAAAAGATTTTCTCGAGTACGCCAATGTTAATTGCTGTTCATTGTGAAGACGAATCGACAATAAAAACCAATCTCGAAAAATATAAGGAGCAATACGGAGAAGATATTCCTGTAAATGTTCATCATTTGATAAGAAGCGAGGAAGCGTGTTATATTTCTTCTTCCAAAGCAATTGAGCTTGCAAAGAAAACAGGAGCGCGCCTTCATATTTTCCATGTTTCAACGGCAAAGGAAACCGATTTGTTTACGAACAAGATTCCGTTGGAAGAAAAGAAAATCACGGCCGAAGTCTGCATACACCATCTTTGGTTTACTAATGAAGATTATGATACAAAAGGAAACCTGATCAAATGGAATCCTGCTGTAAAAACTGCGCAAGACCGCCAGGGACTTTGGGAAGCATTGCTTGATGGCCGTATCGATGTTGTCGCGACTGACCATGCGCCGCATACTCTTGAAGAAAAAGAGCAGCCCTATTTAAAAGCGCCGTCCGGCGGGCCATTGGTTCAACATGCGGTAGTTGCGATGTTTGAGGCGCATTATCAGGGAAAAATTTCAATTGAGAAAATTGTCGAGAAAATGGCGCATAATCCGGCGAAAATCTTCAAGATTGAAAAACGTGGTTTTATCCGTGAAGGATATTATGCAGATTTGGTAATCGTTGATACTGGTTTGCCATGGAACGTTAAAAAAGACAATATTTTATACAAATGCGGCTGGTCGCCGTTTGAAGGTTTTAGTTTTAAATCCAGAATAACCCATACATTTGTAAACGGAGAATTGGTTTATAACAATTTTAAAGTCAAAGATATTCGCTGTGGCCAACGCTTGCTTTTTGACAGATAATATAATTATGAGAAAATATTTCACACTGGTTTTGTGCCTGCTGTTTTTTGCATCCTGCAATGAAAATGCGATTGAAAAGCCGGACAATCTTATTGATGAAGATAAAATGGTAAATATTATTTATGACCTTACACTTCTTGAAGCGGCAAGGGTCAACAATTCGGCTTCGCTTAGAGACATGAATATCGAGCCTGACGAATATGTCTACAAAAAATATAAAATAGACAGCCTTCAGTTTGTAAACAGTGACAGGTATTATGCTTCGGATATCAAAGGATACTCAAAAATCTATGATCGGGTGACAAAACGGCTTGAGCGTGAAACCCAAAAAATAGATTCCCTGAAAAAGTTTCGCATAACACCGGATCAGCCTAAAACAGCGCAATTAAAAGATACGCTTCCCGATCCAATCCCGCTTACCAAGAGAGCAAAAATGACCATTAATCCTAATGTGAAGACTTTGAAATAGCCTGAATGGTTTCAGCTATCGGAGTAAAAGTAAGACCGGTTTGCTTTTTGATTTTTTCATTCGAATACAAATCCGTTGAATGGAGCGATAATGCCATCGATTTTGACAATTTTCGTTTTGTAAAAAATACATTTGAAGCAATCCAGTCCAATCGCCAGGCAATTTGAGTCATCCATTTTTTTGCATATCTGGAAGGCGCTTTCAAAGCCATGCTTTCAGCGATAGATTTTATAAGCATTTCGTAGGAAACATTCTCACTGACAATAATAAACCGTTCTCCTGTAATCGTGCTGTTCATCAGTTTATGCATAATGAAAACAACGTCATTTACCGCTACAAACCCTGTCGAACCTTTAGTGTAGTAATTTAGCCCTTTTGATACGGCTGTAAAAATTTCGCCGCTTCCTGTCAAAAAGCCTTTTCCAAGCACAACGCCCGGATTAACGATTACAACGGAAAGTCCTTCCTGTTGGCCTCGCCATACTTCCATTTCGGCACCGTGTTTGGAAATGGCATAATCACTGTGGAATTTTTCAGGATTCCATTCAGATTCTTCTGTAATGATTGTTTCGTGTTCGCGTAAATCGCCCAACGCGCCAATTGAACTTACGTGGCAAAGTTTTTTTACACCGTGGCTCAGGCATAAATTTACAATATTGGCAGTTCCTTCAATGTTGATTTTGCGCAACTTTTCTTCGTCATCAGGATCAAAAGAAACCAATGCCGCACAATGATAAACACGGGCTGTATTTTTGAAAGCGCTTTCGAGCGAAGGAATGTCGTTGATATCGGCTTCCACCCATTCGATTTTATCAAATAAACCGCCGTCTGTTTCAAGTGAAAACAAGTCTTTTGTTTTTGAAATACTTTCGGGATTCCGGTATATTGCCCGAACGGTTTCACCTTCCCTCATAAGGTGAAGCAATAAATAAGATCCGAT
>CAZSDN010000028.1:0-28511 GCA_964605595.1 uncultured Flavobacterium sp.
ATGGTCAAAACACCACGCATTCCGTAAAAGCAAAAGCGCTCCCACATTTCTACCAAAAACAAATACCATAATTGCTTTGGATATTTGCCTTCAAAATTTTGAATTTCTTCTAAAGTTGGAGCTGCACTGGCAGATGACAACGGGTACTTGTTTTCCATTTTGTTAGTTTTTAGAATCTTTTTTACACCAATTTAATTGATACCTTTTTCTCTCATTACTTTATTTAAATTTTTCACTAATGCAAACATCAGTAAAGTTGCGAACATTAAAAGCCCGAAGTTAACCCAAAAGAAGTTAGCTTTATCATCATAGGTATCCCACATACTTGCCAAAACGCCGCTTAATTTATTTCCTATCGATGTTGACAAAAACCAGCCTCCCATCATTAATGCGGTAATATTTTTTGGGGATAATTTAGATACTATCGACAATCCCATTGGACTCAAAAATAATTCTCCGATGGTAATTATTCCGTAATTTGCGACGAGCCACCAAACGCTTACTTTTTCTGTTCCGTTGCTTCCTATATTTACCGCAGCGACCATAACCAAAACAGAAAGCGCCGAAATTAGTAATCCAAAAGCAATTTTTGTTGGTGTTGACGGTTCTTTTTTCTTATTTCTTAAATAAGTGAAAAATGCCACAATCAAAGGTGTCAGTATAATTACCCAGCCCGGATTGATCGATTGGCTTAAATTGGTTGCCCAGACGCTTATTTTTGTTCCTTCTTCAGGCAATTTTTCTGGAGCTACATTCCTAAAATAAACAGGATAATCCACTACTTTCTTTACTTCTCCGTTTTCTTTCTGCAAACGAAACTGCTCATCATATAATTCCGTTTGGGCTTTCTCATAGGTTATTTCCTTTGATTGTACTAATGCTGAAAACACTTCTTCTGTAGTTCCTGTAACTTGCCTGTCGGTATATCTATCTGCCCAGGTTGTAAGTGCCGAGCCATTAAGCTTGAAAACTGCCCAAAATAAAATAACTACGGCAAATATCGAAAGTAAGGCACCAATTGGCCTTTTCTCGTCTTCTTTTGCCTTGAAGTAAAGGCTTGCATAAAAGTAAACCACAGGAATACACGCAAATATGAAAGCATCGGTGCTATCAGAACCAAAAATAGCGCTGTCGAGATTTGTTTCGGATTGCACTCCTTTTAAAAACCATCCGATAACTCCAAAAACAATTGATGGAACTAATATGAAAAGTACGATTTTATAAAAAGGCATATCGCCTTCCTGGGTTCCTTTCTTTTGGTCAAAACCCGTATAATATTTAACGCCTAAAATAAAAACCACAACGCCAATAATCATTCCGATACCCGCAGCCATAAAAGCATATTGCCAGCCTAAAAGAATTTGCAATGCTGCTCCAAAGAAGTTACAAATAAACGCGCCAATATTTATACCCATATAGAATATGTTGTAGCCTTCGTCTTTTTTATCTTTATATTCTTCTGTCGAATAAAAATTTCCTAATAATGTAGAAATATTGGGTTTGAAAAATCCATTTCCGACAATAACCAGCGTCATTGCGACATACAACATCGTTAAACTGTGGATTCCCATCATAAAATATCCGGCGCCCATCATCAATCCTCCAAGTATGATCGATTTCCTGTATCCTAAATACCGGTCGGCAACTAATCCTCCGATAAAAGGAGTAAGGAAAACCAATGCTATAAATGTACCGTACAGATCGGATGCTTCTTTTTCAGTCATTGCAAAACCAGCTTCGACATCTTTCAGGTAAAGCGTGAAAATTCCGATCATTAAATAATATCCGAAACGTTCCCACATTTCAGAAAGAAATAAATAAGGCAGGGCTTTAGGATGCGATTTCCACATAATTATAAGTTGTCTTTAATAAAGTTGGTCATTTTATTGTACAATTGGATCCTTGTCATTCCGCCATAAATCCCATGGTTTTTGTCGGGATAAATCGCCCAGTCAAATTGTTTGTTGGCCTGTACCAAAGCTTCGATCATTTTCATCGAATTCTGAACATGTACGTTATCATCCGCCGATCCGTGGATCAAAAGGTATTTGCCTTTGAGTTTCTTTACGTGGTTGATTGGCGAATTGTCATCATATCCGCTTGCGTTTTCCTGTGGCATTTGCATAAATCTTTCAGTATAAACCGAATCATAATAACGCCAGTTCGTTACCGGAGCTACCGCAATGGCCATTTTAAAAATATCGTTTCCTTTTAAAATACAGTTCGACGACATGAATCCACCATACGACCAGCCGAATATCCCTATTCTCGATTTGTCGACATACGGATAATTCCCGATGACTTTTGCGGCGTCAATCTGGTCTTCAACTTCATATTTCCCTAATTCTTTCTGTGTAACTTTTTTAAAGTCGGCTCCTTTATAACCGGTTCCGCGCCCGTCAACACAAGCGACAATATAACCTTGCTGCGTTAGCATCGAAAACCAGTAATCATCATGGTTGTTCCATGCATTATCAACCTGTTGCGAACCAGGGCCTGAGTATTGATACATAAAAACCGGGTATTTTTTTGAAGCGTCAAAGTCGGCAGGTTTTAAAATCCACGCGTTCAGTTCATTTCCTTTTTCAGTTTTCAGCACGAAAAATTCTTTTGACGGAAGATTATATCCTTTTAATTTTTCTGATAAACCATTGTTGTTCTGGATTTCCTGAACCGTTTTCCCGGTTTTTGAATCGTTCAGAGTATAAATCGGCGGCGTTACAGCGTTTGAAAACGAGTTGATGAAAAACTGGAAATTAGGGCTGAAAGTTGCCGCGTTAGTTCCTGTTTGAGAAGTCAAACGAAGCTTTCCTTTTCCATCGATCCCGATCCTGTAAACATCTCTGTTGATCGAACCGTTTTCAACCGATTGGTAGTAAACCGTTTTATTTTTTTCATCCAAGCCATAATACTTGGTAACTTCCCATTTTCCTGAAGTTACCTGGTTTTTCAGCTTTCCGGTTTTATCGTAAAGATAAATATGGTTAAAACCGTCTTTTTCGCTTGTCCAGATAAAACTATTGTCTTTTAAAAAGGTAAGGTCATCTGTAATATCAACGTAGGCTTTATCTTTTTCATTCAAAACAACTTTGGCGGCTCCCGAGGTTCCGTCAACAAAAATCAGGTCAAGATTATTCTGATGGCGGTTAATCACCTGAACGCTCAACACATTCGCGTCACTTGTCCATTTTATCCTCGGAATATAAAAATCATTGTAATTTCCAAGCTTGACTTCTTTTGAGGAAGAATTTTTCACATCATACAAATGCAACGAAACCGTCGAATTCTTCTCGCCTGCCTTTGGATATTTAAAAGTATCATTTCCCGGATAAAGCTGGTTTCCGTAAACATTCATCGTGAATTCCGGAACCTGTGTTTCATCAAAACGGATAAAAGCGATTTTATTCCCGTCGGCGCTCCAGTCGAAAGCTCTTACAAACGCGAACTCTTCTTCATAAACCCAGTCGGTAATTCCGTTAATAATTGCATTTTTCTTTCCGTCAGATGTGATTTGCTTTGTCGCTTTGGCAGCGATTTCATAGACATAAATATTATTGTCCCTTACATAGCCGATTTTTGTCCCGTCAGGCGAAAACGTGGGTTCCTGAACCGGAAAATCAGCGATTTTTACAAGCGATTTATTTCCTATATCATAAAGGAAAAAATCGGCGGTAAATGAATGGCGGTAAATTGATGTGGTATTATTTGCAACTAGAATCATCTTTTCGTCCTTGCTAAACTCATAACCGTCAATTCCGCTAAGCGCTGCGTGGTTTTTGGAATCCAGTAAAGTGGAGACTTTTTTTAGCGTTGCGAAATCATACAAATCAATCTGGTTGCTTCTGGAAGCCCTGTCGGCATTTAAAACCGTGTACTGATTGGTATTTTTCATGGACTGGAGTTTGTCCATTCCTTTGGTGCGGAAAGCTCCGCTATAAATATCTTCAACAGTGATTTTTTGCTGCGCGCAAACCGGCATTCCGGCTAACAGCAACAATACAAGTACTTTATACAATTTCATTTATGACAGCTAATATTATAACCGTCAATTTTAGTGAAAAAATTACAATTAACGGCAATTTTTTGTGTTAAATACATTTTTAAGAAACTTCTCTGATAAGTTCGGAAAAGAAATTAAGTTAAAAAAGCTGCAATTGCCCACCTTTATATTGCTCATATAACGACATGTTCATTTCCGGGAATTGTTTCCCGAAAAAGAATTTCTTTCGCGCCAAATGCACCTGGCTACGAATCATCTGCGCAAATTCGCCATCCCCACGCATGCGGTTTCCCCAACGGCTGTCATTTAATGTGCCGCCGTGGCAGGCTTTGATCTGATTCAGCACTTTTTCGGCGCGGTCAGGCATTGCTTTCCTGATCCAGTCGGTAAAAATTTCGCCAATTGCGCCATTTAACCTTACAACCGTGTAAGCTATTGACAAAGCTCCTGCATCCGAAGCTGCTTTTGCCAGCGGAAGTATTTCATGGCTGTTGATTCCCGGAATTATCGGGGCGAGCATAACATTTACCGGGATCCCGTTTTCCGAAAGTTTTTTCACGGTTTCAAAACGTTTTTGGATTGTCGCGGTTCGTGGTTCGAGCAGCAATCGCGTTTTTTCAGACAATGAAGTTATTGAAACATTCACACCTGCTAAATTGTCTTTCGCCAAATCGGAAAGAATATCAATATCTCTTATTATCAATGCGTTTTTAGTTATGATTCCAACCGGATGCCGGTATTTATAAAAAACTTCAAGGCATTTCCTTGTAATCTGGAATTTCCGTTCGGCCGGCTGGTAGCAATCGGTATTCCCTGACATCACTATTATTTGCGCTTTCCAGTTTTTACTTTTGAGTTTTTCTTCAAGCAATTGCGGCGCATTTTTCTTTACAAGAATTTTGCGTTCAAAATCCAGCCCTGCGCTATAACCCCAATATTCATGTGAATTCCTGGCGAAACAATAAATACAGCCGTGTTCACAACCCTGATAAATATTCATTGAATGCCCCATGCCAACATCAGGGCTTTCTACTTTATTGACAATGGTTTTCGGAAAAACCTCAAGGAATTGCGTTCGGTTGTCATCGGCTTTATCGCCTTCGACCGCGCAATAATTCAGGAAATCATCCAGCATTTCCTGAGATTCGGCAAAAAAGCGGTTCTGCACATTTTTTTGCGCGCCGCGTCCTTTAATATATTGGCTTTCTTCGTTCATAAATGTTTTTCTAAAAATACATTCCGGCCGCGCCAAAAAGAAATCCATGCTGTTAAAAATTCCCGATTGTTGATAACATTAAAATGAGAATTTTCCTATAATGAAATACCGTTGTAAAAACTATCTTTGCAAAGAATTACAACTTTATTGAGATGAACTACGCCGTTGCCGGATTTTCCAAATTGTCCAAAGAAGAAAAAATCAACTGGATTGCCAACGAATATTTTTCAAACCCGCCGGAAGCGGTTTCCTTAATCAAAAATTACTGGAACAGTGACGAAAAGCTGCAGCAATTGCACGATGAGTTCATCGAGAACACAATCACGAACTTTTATCTACCGCTCGGAATCGCGCCAAATTTCATGATCAACGGAAAATATATTACCGTTCCGATGGCTATCGAAGAAAGCTCGGTTGTTGCGGCGGCGGCGAAATCGGCAAAATTCTGGTCAACACGCGGCGGGTTTAAAGCGGTTGTGCTGAATTCTGAAAAAATCGGGCAGGTTCATTTCCATTTTAATGGCGATGCTTCAAAACTGACACATTTTTTTGAAACCATAAAACCAAAATTTTTTTCCGAAACCGAGCCGATCACCAAAAACATGCAGCAACGCGGCGGTGGAATTTTGGATATTGAACTACGCGACAAAACCAATCTTATCCCGAATTATTACCAATTGCACGCAACCTTTGAAACAAAAGATTCAATGGGAGCGAATTTCATCAATTCGTGCCTGGAGCAATTTGCGAAGACATTGAAAGCCGAAGCGCATGATTTCGAAAGATTTTCAGATGATGAAAAGGAAATCAATGTTGTTATGAGCATTCTTTCAAATTATGTTCCGAATTGCATTGTACGTGCAGAAGTTTCCTGCAAAGTAGAAGAACTTGCCGAAAAACATATTGAAAATCCACAGGAATTCGCCGAAAAATTTGTCCAGGCAGTCCGTATTGCCGAAGTTGAACCCTTTCGGGCGGTTACACATAATAAAGGAATCATGAACGGAATTGACGCAGTAGTCCTTGCAACCGGAAACGATTTTCGCGCGGTTGAAGCCGGGATCCATGCTTATGCGTCAAAAAGCGGGCAATATTCAAGTTTGTCGCATGCAAAAATCGAAGACGGTATTTTCAGGTTCTGGCTTGAAATCCCGTTGGCTTTGGGAACTGTCGGCGGATTAACTACTTTGCATCCTTTGGTGAAGTTCTCGTTACAAATGCTTGAAAAGCCATCGGCGCGCGAATTAATGCAGATTGTTGCCGTTACCGGATTGGCCCAGAATTTTGCGGCATTGCGTTCGCTGACCACAACCGGAATCCAGGAAGGCCATATGAAAATGCACCTGAATAATATCCTGAATCAAATGGAAGCAACAAAAACGGAGCGGGAAGAAGTAGCAAAACATTTCCGTAAAAATACAGTTACGCATGCTGCCGTAGTTGATTTTATCGAATCTTTAAGAAAATAGTGAAGCAACGATTTTACAGTAACGGAAAGCTTTTCATCACCGGGGAATATGTTGTCCTTGACGGTGCTATAGCTTTTGCGCTTCCAACAAAAAGCGGGCAGGATCTGGTTGTTGAAGAAGGTAATAATCAGGAAATTTCCTGGAAAAGCTTCGATAATGATGGCAAAATTTGGTTTGAAGATGTGATCCAATTTTCAGAAGTTACATCATTTCAACCTACGGAAACAAAAAATGTTCGTGAAACTTTGGTTACCATTTTGCATTTTGCACATCAGTTAAATCCGGAAATAATCAATTCTGCAAAAGGATTTATTGTTGAAACAAATCTCACTTTCCCAAGAAAATGGGGCTTGGGAACATCATCTACTTTAATAAACAATATTGCCAATTGGTTCAAGATTGATCCTTTTGTTTTGCTTCGCAACAGTTTTGGCGGAAGCGGCTATGACATTGCCTGCGCAAGAAACGACTCGGCGATATTATACCGGTTGGAAAACGGAAACCCGGTAATACGACAAATTTCTTTCAAACCTGAATTTCATTCGAAACTCTATTTTGTTTACCTGAACAAAAAACAAAACAGTAAAAGCGCTATCGCATCGTACAGGGAAAAAATCTTTGACAGAACAAAACTGGTTCAGGAGATTGATAAACTTACAGAAATTACGATTACGGCTTCAAACATAAATGAATTCAGGGATGCACTGGAAAAACATGAAAATGTACTTTCTGAAGTTTTGGATATAAAACCTGTCAAGCAAAACTTGTTTCCTGATTTTAACGGAACTGTAAAAAGCCTGGGCGCTTGGGGCGGTGATTTTGTACTTGCAATTTCTGAAGAGAACCCCGCAGGATATTTCAGGAAAAAAGGTTATGGAACAATTATTCCTTATAGCCAAATGATTTTATAAAAACAAAAAATCCCGGATGAACCGGGATTTTTTTATACTTAAATATTTCTAGTAAAATATCTGTCTGTTATCTTCAATATCTGCAACTTCTTTTAATGCGCCGATAACACGGCCGGCAGCAGAACCATTCTGAGCATTCAGTTTTGCTATATAATCGTTATAAACCTTGATTGCCGGAGCTTTAGTTACAGATTTTGTCTGGATAACATATACTCCTGAGATTCCTTCGATTGGTGCAGAAACTTTGTTTACAGCAGTTGCGAAAGCTGTTCCAACTACTTTCTGTTCCTGGCCAACACCTTCAAGAACTGCATTTTCAACAGTAAGATCAATAGCGGATTTTACAGTAGAACCACTTGCCTTAGCAATAGCATCAAGCGATGCACCTTTCATTTTAGCTTTGATTATTTCAGCTTTTTTCTGGTTTTTCAATTTAGGCTCAATTAATGCTCTTGCATCAGAAATCGCCATCAGGCCTTCAGGGTTGATTTTTTTAAGTTTGGCGATAACGTGCCCGACATTTCCGATATCGAATCTTTTTACATCATCTTCACTCGTATCTTTACTATAAGCCCATTTCACAATCTGTCTTTGGCTTCCGATTGTCCCGAAGTTATCATCCATTGCTTTAGCTTTTACAGCAGGCTGGATTGTAAGTTTCGCTTCTTTCGCTACGGTTTCAAATGATTTTTGGTTTGCATCCATTTCGAATTTTACCGATTTTTGATAAATGTCATTTATAGTTGCTTCAGAAGCTTCAATCCTTTTCACGACTGTAGCCAAACGAACGGCATCTTGCTTATCAGTAATTTTGATGATATGGAAACCCATTGGAGTTTCAACCAAACCAATTTTTCCGATTGGGTTACTGAATACGAAATCGTCAAATGATTTCAATGGAATTTGCCCTTTTGAAAAATACCCCAAATCTCCGCCTTGTTGTTTTGAACCGTCATCAGAATTTGTAAAAGCCTGCATCATAAAGCTATCCGGATTGGCATTAACTGCCGCCAAAACTTCATTTGCTTTTACCTGAGCTTCTTCTTTAGTTCTTGTAACCGCAGGATTTCCGTTTTGGGCATCTTTATAAGAAAGAAGAATGTGGCTCACTTTAGCGTTAGCTCCGGCTTGTCTTCCCAAAACTTTTGTCAGCCTGTACTCGTCATTTACAAGATATGGCCCAAAAACTTCTCCTTGCGGAAGATTGAATAATTGTTCTGCGAATTCTGCAGGAAGGTCTTTTTTAGCTTTGTAAACTGAATCATAAGCAACATCAGAATTTGCATTTACAAATTCCCCGACGTTTGAAGCATTTCTAAAACTTGGTAATGTATCGTTTTTACCGGTTTCTTTATTATATGCAACACTTGGTGCAAGAAGCGCATTAATTGCAGTTTTTATTTCCTCTTCGTCAGTTTTTGATGGTTTGTCATCAATTACGACATATTGGATTTCGCGTGTTTCGTCAGCTTTGTATTTTTTCTCATTCTTTCTCATGAAAGCTATGATTTCCTCATCGGTAACTTTTACATCACTGTCTTTTATAGTAGAAAACAGCACCTGAACATAATCAAATGTTACTTTGTTTGTTTCCATTTCATATTTGAGTTTTCCTTCAGCCGCAGTTGAATACATAGCACCTTTAATAAGGCTGCTGTATACCTGGAATTTAGAATTTAGTGCCGCGTCTTTCTTTCTTTCGGCAAGCAATTGTGCCTGGGCAGGATTTTTAAAGAATTCATCAAATTTTCCTTGGTCAAAAGCTCCGGCCTCGTTAAGGAACATTGGGTTTTGTCCAATATCCTGGCTTTGCTTAAGCGTTTCCATGATTTGGCTATCGCTTACACGGATTCCTAATTTTTCAAATTCAGCATTCAAAAGTGCGATAGTAACTTCCTGGTTCCAAACTTGTTCAACTGCCTGAGTTGGAGTCGTGCCTTGTCCGTTTTTTTCAACATTGCTTACTTTAACCCTGAAATCCTCAAAAGAAATATCTTTGCCATTGATGCTTCCTACATATCTTGTATTTTGGTTAAAAGCGCCGCTCTGAAAGATATCGCCAATTATAAATGCTAATAGACAAAAGCCAATCACGGCTATTAATAGAATTGAACGTTGTCTAATTTTTGATAAAACTGCCATTTTTATAGTGTTAATTTTAAATTCAGTTTGCGAAAATACAATTATCTATTTAATAATTATAGTTGTATGATTATATTTTGCGAGAAAAATGGTTTTTTTAATAAAATTAATCATTAAGGGTCAGTCTGACCTGTTCGATTTTTTTATTTGTCGCTTCTTCGATAAGAAAATGGAAGCTTCCAACCTGTATATTTTCGCCCTTTTGCGGAATCTCGTTCGTATGATGCACGATGAATCCGCCGAGTGTGGTATAAGAATCACTCTCGGGAATTTGAAGATTATATTGTTCGTTAAGATATTCAACATCAAACCTGGTTGAAAATACGTACACTTTTTCTTCTATCTGTTTTTCAATAAGGTTTTCATCAGAATCGTGTTCGTCTTCGATTTCGCCAAAAAGCTCTTCAACAATATCTTCGATGGTTATCATTCCCGATGTTCCTCCGTATTCGTCAAGTACAATTGCAACGCTTTTGCGCTTTTTGGTCAACAGGTTCATCACGTCTTTGATAAAAATTGTTTCAGGGACAAATTCGACCGGAATCATAATTGCTTTGATCGTTTTGGGTTTCTTGAACAAATCGAATAAATTCACATAGCCGATGATGTCATCCAGCGAGTTTTGGTAAACGAGGATTTTCGAATATCCGGTTCCGATAAAAAGCTCAGTAAGTTCCTGAATCGAATCGTGAATTTCAACTGCCGCGATTTCAGTCCGCGGGTTCATGATCTCACGTGCTTTCACACCTGAAAATTCGAGCGCATTTTGAAAAATCTGTATTTCAGAATCGACGGTTTCAAGGTTTTCGACCGCATTCATTTGCTCGGTAATGTAATTCCCCAGCTCGACCTTACTAAAAAAAAGCTGTTCCTGGTCGCCTTTGCTTTTAAATAATTTGCTGAGCACGAAATCTGAAATCCAAATAACCGCTGTCGAAAAATAATAGAAAAGCCTGTAAAACAAATAGGCCGGAATGGCAAAAAACTTAATCAGGCTGTTGGCATAAATCTGAAAAAAAACTTTGGGAAGAAATTCAGATGTTATGACAATGATAATCGTAGTGATAATAATCTGCAGCAATAATCCCGAAAACCAAGACAATCCAAAACCCGGATTAATGAATTGCATGAGCAAATCGCTCATAAAGAAACCATAGACAACAAGCGCGATGTTGTTGCCAATGAGCATTGCCGCAATGAATTTTGAAGGTTTTTCGGTCAGTTTAGAAAGAATGCGCGAAACAAAATTGTCCTGCATTTTTTCGACGCCCAAATACACTTTGTTCGATGAAATGAAAGCGATTTCCATTCCCGAAAAAAAAGCGGAAAATAGTAAGCAAATGATTATGATACTAATTTCCGGCATAACTTACTGTTTATGGTTGTCCTTGTTTTCGAATCTCTTTGCAAATTTTCTTCTGAAATAGAACATAAAGACGCAAACAACGGTTATGATTATGAACAACCAATGATGCCCGGTTTGAGCGTTCCATTCTTCAAAAGCCTGGTATAGAAAAAAGACAGCGGCGAGCAAATAAACATATTGCGTATATTTCAGGTATTTCATTTTATAAATTTAAGTTATTCTGCATTATTGATAAGGCCACGCACTTTCTGGAAGTTTATTCGTTTGAAATCACTTTTGAAATCAATGCCTTCGCCTGTTGTGGAACCGCCTTTCGGATCAGTAAATTTAAAGTTTTTTTCGGTAAAAAACCATTCGTTCTTCTGGTCGTAATACAATTGTTCGGTTTCGAGGATTTGTCCCGATTCGGAAGTAATGGTGACATTTTTCCTTAAATCGATAATTTTAGTGCTTTCAAACGAAATTGCATAATCCGATTTTATGAAAGTCCTTTGCCCTTTATTGTCATAAACCGTAACATCTATGCCTATCGGAAATTCCTTAAACGGAAATTCAACAGTAGCATAATCGATCATTTTTGGGCTGATAAGTATTGATTTTATCCTTCCGGAATCAGTATATTTAAGATTTATGGAATCGGCTTCAGCACTCGGAGCAAATTCTGAAACATTTATTTTTTGGACATCCTTAAAATTGCTTTCGCAGCTTATGAGCAAAAAGCCAGCAAAAAAAGCGGTTACAAAATTAAATATGCCTTTTTTAATTACCATAAAAAATTATTTAATCGTACTTTCTCTTAACGAACCATTGATCGTTTAAGGATAAGCTTATGGAGATATTCTTGTAGTTTTCCTGAACCAGGTCGGCCGCTTTTGTTCCTCTCCTACCCATTTCAAAGCCAACATTCACGTTCGAGAAACTTCCGCGCAACGGAAATCCCAATCCCAATGTAAAAGCCATATCAGTGATCGATTTATTTTCTAAAGTTACAGGATTCTGAACAACCAGCCCGGTTTTTTCATAGCGAAGACCGCCGCGATAAACAATTCTTTCCAAATAACTGGTAAAAGAATTATATTTAGGGATAAAATACCCGCCTACACCTATCCTAAATCCGTTTTCGAAAGAGCCATTATCAAAAGAACCGTTCACCGGCTCATCAAACCTGTTTCCGTAGCCTTTGAAATCCTGAAGCGTGATTTCAGTTCCTATGAGCCATTTTCTTACAACTCCAAATCCGCCACCAAATGAGATTTTTGAAGGCATTTTCATTTTAATGTCGTTGACATCTATCTCTCGTTCATCCACTATACTTTCAACATCCCCGCTATAAACAATTGTGCCTATGTACCTATCATTTTTCAGCTTCATATCCATAGATGGCGTATATACGAAACTTCCGAAAACATCAAATTTATCGATTTTAGTCTGGTACATTAATCCGGCATTAAGCGACAATCCTGACATTTCTGAAACATTTTTCTCACGTGAACCATATTGCAGGTTTCCGGGAGCAAACACAGTAGAATTGGTTGCTATTTCACCAAAATTATAATTCAAATCTACACCAACACTAAACTTAGAAGTAATTTCATATCCCATTGCCAAAAAGGCCCTGCTTAAACCTCCCGATCCCGTATAACGGCTACTTCCCTCAGTTGTTGAGCCGGCTGCAGCCAAAGATTGTATCCTGTAGCCCACCGAAGAATACGGCATTAAACCAAATGACGCGCCGAATTTACTGCTTAAAGGAATTGCCAGCGCAAGATAATCAAGCCCGCTTCTGTTCCCTTTGCCTTCATCGGTATTGGTTTTAAAATTTGTAAGCCTGTTTGTAGCTCCGATAGTAAAAGACGTTAATTTCAGGCCAGTAAGCGCCGCGGGGTTTTGAAAGTTAATATTTACACTGTCGGCAAAAACACTTACGCCTCCCATTGATCTGTTTTCAAGTGCGCCTTTAAATGTTACATCGCCAATTCCGTAAAAAGAATAAATGGATGAAGATCCGTTTTGAGCAACAGCTACTACAGAAAAAAGTAAACCTAAGCTTACCAAAAAATTTTTAATCATTTGTGATCGTATATTGATATGTATGGTTCAAGCTTTCCAGAAGAAAATTTGAATTGGCAAATATGGTATTTTTTAATCGTTTAGCCAAAAAATCTGCATCACCGCCCGTTAAAATTATTGTAAATTTTGAGTACTTGGCAGAATAGGTGTCGATAAACCCGTTAATTTCATTTAGAACACCATTTATCACTCCGGAGTGAATAGCCTGGTTTGTCGAATTCCCAATAAAATTTTCAGGATTTTCGGTTTGCAATAATGGAAGTTTAGCCGTGTAATTATGAAGGGATTCATACCTCAAACGAATTCCGGGAGAAATGGCTCCGCCCAGATAATTATCGCTCTCATTAACAAAATCATACGTAATGCAAGTTCCAGCATCGATTATCAGGCGGTTTTGTTTTGGAAATGCCAGCACTGCTCCTGAAGCGAGAACCATCCGATCGATCCCCAAAGTCATTGGCGTTTGGTATGAATTTGTAAATGGAAATTTATCTGAATGGGATATAAACCGGATAGCCACGCGGTTTTCAAAAACAGAAAATGCTTCTTTTGTTAACTCTCCGACTGAGGCAACAACCAATTGTGAAATTTTTTCATGCTGGTTTAAAATTTTTTCAATACCGGATTTTATTTCTTCGTTCAAAAAAACAGAATGCGCGATTTGCTTATCTTTCTCAAAAACAGCTGCTTTAATCCGGGTGTTTCCCACATCAACAGTTAAAATCATAACTTTAGTTTTACCGCCACGAAGGTACGAATTCATTTTTTTTAAAATTTATTTTGGATAAACTAAAAAAGCGTCTATATTTGCACCCGCAAACAAGTTCAACGAACTATATATGCAACGGTACCTTAGCTCAGATGGTAGAGCAATGGACTGAAAATCCATGTGTCCCTGGTTCGATCCCTGGAGGTACCACGAAAACCCGAATAGTGATATTCGGGTTTTTTGTTTCTATACGAATTTGGTATTTCAAAATAAACCCTCCAATTGGAGGGTTTTGCTTATTTTAACTTTGTCAGTAAATAGGAGTATTCCAATGCAGCGGCTGTTGCGCTTTGCTCATTCGTTGATGCGCCTCCGTGGCCGCCTTCAATATTCTCATAATACATAACCGGATAACCCATATCGATCATCTTTGCAGCCATTTTGCGTGCATGACCAGGATGGACACGATCATCACGTGTTGATGTATAGAAGAAAACTTCAGGATATTTGGCGTCCTTTTTCAAATTATGGTAAGGAGAATATTTTTGAATATATGCCCATTCTTCTTCTTTATCCGGATCACCGTATTCGCCCATCCAGCTTGCGCCCGCAAGGAGTTTATTATAGCGTTTCATATCCAGGAGCGGCACTTGGCAAACTACTGCGTTGTATAAATCCGGGCGTTGTGTAAAAGCTACGCCTACCAACAATCCTCCATTACTGCCGCCTTTGATTCCCAAATGTTTTCCTGATGTAATATTTCGCTTAGTAAGATCCTCCGCAATTGCGTGGAAGTCATCATAAACATTCTGGCGTTTTTCTTTCAATCCGGATTGATGCCATTTTGGGCCAAATTCGCCGCCTCCGCGTATGTTTGACAAAACATAAACACCACCTTTATCAAGCCATGCCTGACCAATTGTCCCTGAATAATTTGGCTTTAATGAAATCTCGAACCCTCCATAACCGTAGAGTAATGTAGGATTTTTACCATCCAACTTCAAATCTTTGGATGAAACAACAAAATACGGTACAAGTGTACCATCAGTTGATTTTATTTTAAACTGTTCAACTTTATACGTACTGCCGTCAAAATAAGCCGGAAGCGATTGGTATTTTTCAAATGTATTCTTTCCGGCGTCGGCTACATAAAGTGTTGTTGGCGTAAGGAAATTTGTATACGTAAAGAAATAATTATCTGAGAAATCATCTGTAGAAGCCAACCCTATTGATCCAAAATCAGGCGCGTTTACTTTTTTTGATTCCCATTTCCCGTTTGCGAAAGCGTAGTTATAAAGTTCACTTTTGACATCTTTCAGCAACACCATCATCAGCCTGTTTTTTGTTGATGCAATGTCGGAAACGCTCGATGTTTCATTCGGGACAAAAATTGTTGTGATTTTTTTATTTCCTTTCAGAAGCAATTCTTTAAAATCAAGGCTAATTACACTTCCTTGCGTATATGTTTTATTATTGACTTTCCAATCGGATTTCAGTTGCAATATGGCCTGCCCTGAAATTATTGCCGACGGGCTGGAATCATCCGGAATGTCAAGCTTTATCATTTTATCTTTATAACGTACAAAAACATCGGAACTGTAAAACGTTTTGGCTTTAATTACGCAAGCATACAAATCTTGCCCGTCACGCAAAACCGTTCCCCATGCACCCACATCATTTTTATCTCCTTCAAAAATTGTAACTGCTTTACTGAACCTTGTTCCCCGTTGCCAAAGTTTCACTTTTCTTGGATATCCCGACGTGGTTACATCATCTTCATTATCACTTCCGCGGGAAACCACTATCAGATCTTTTGAAAGATATGAAACGCCTCCCTTTGCTTCTTCTTCAAGGGCGAAACCACCATCGATAAATTCCTTCTTTGAAGGATCAAATTCACGGATTATGGTTGCATCGCCTCCACCTTTTGAAAGGCTGACAAGGAACAAATTGAAATCCGGGAATAACGGTGTTGCGCCTGCAAAAACCCACTTTACGCCGTCTTTTTCAGACATGGCGTCAATATCGAGCAAAGTTTCCCATTGTGGCTTTCCTGAAAGGTAACTTTCATTTGTTGTGCGGCGCCAGATTCCGCGCACATGTTTTTCGTCTTTCCAAAAATTGTACGTATAATCACCGTTTACAGAAGGATAAGCAATCTTGTCGGTAGCGTTATACATCTTAAGGCAATTTTCATAAATTTCCTTGTAACTTTCAGACTTTTGGAGTTTGTCGACCGTTATTTTATTTTGTTCATTAACAAACTTCATGGCTTTTTCGCCTTCAACCTCTTCGAGCCAAAGATAGGGATCCAGAGCCTGTTTAGAAATTGCCTGCCTCTCTTCAGTAGTAAGGCGTTTCACTTCTGGGGCGACTTGGCCTGTTGCTGAGACAAACGGCACAATAGCAAAACACGCCATAACAAATTGTTTTTTCATGATGATTTAATTTTAAGGTTTCGAAAGTTAGGATTTTTTTTCATAAATCATAAAAAAACAACCTGAATAAGAAAACTCCGGGCCATAATACTTAATCCAAAAAAAATCCGTTATTCATCATATCGAATTGCATATAAACTTAAAATAGCTATTTTTGTCTGGCCTGTAATCCGGCCAAAATAATCACCTTTAAAAAGAACCTTTTATGATGCTTTTGAATTTTTTCTTACAGGCCAATCCTGTTTCTGATACCATTGCCGGCACAATGACCGATCCGTCAACGGAAGTTAGCGTTACCGAGAACATTTCTTATCTTGAGTTCGTGTTGAAAGGCGGTATAATGATTATCCCGATTATCTTGCTGCTTTTCTTTTGTATTTATGTGATTATTGAACGTTACATGTCGATTAAAAAAGCTACCAAGCAAGACGTAATGCTTTTGAATGATGTCAAAATCCAGCTCAAAGCCGGTAAAATCGATAATGCCATGATGATTTGCAACCGCCAGCAAACAGCTTCGGGAAACATACTTCGCAGCGGAATTGCAATCATCGGAAGGCCGATAAGTGAAATAGAAGCCGTTATGGATAAAACTACGACCGTTGAAGTGGCACAAATGGAAAAAGGACTTGGACACCTTGGTCTTATTTCAGGTATCGCTCCGATTCTTGGATTTATAGGGACAATTTCGGGGGTTATCAAAATTTTCCATACAATTTCATACACGGGGAATTTAAATATCCAAACGATTTCGGGCGGTTTATACGAAAAAATGATCAGTTCCGGCGCCGGACTCGTAGTGGGCGTTATCGCTTATGCGGCTTACCATTTATTTAATATGATGATTGACAGTTTTGTTTTAAAATCACAAAAACAGACATTGGAACTTATCAACGTAATACACGAACCACAACATGGCAATTAAGAGAAACAAACGATTCCATCCGGAAATTCCGACGGCGTCCTTAAGCGACATCATGTTTTTCCTGTTTTTGTTTTTCCTTATCATATCGACCCTGGCAAACCCGAATGTGATTAAACTGACACTCCCGAAAGCCCAGTCGAACGAAACGACGAACAAAGACCATATTACGATTTCGGTAACTGAAGACAAACAGTATTTCATTAATAAAGAGCCGATCGCTTTTGAAGAACTCGAAAAAGCTTTATTACAGAAAACCACAGCACTGAACGATAAGATTGTCGTAGTGCGCGTCCCCGCAGATAATAAAGTCCAGGATCTGGTCGATTTGATGCAAATGGGCGTTAAGCTCAAACTCAATTTTGTCATCGCGACGTCAAAATAATTTAAAACCCGGAATTCACTTCCGGGTTTTTTATTGGATTCCACAGCTGTTAATGTTATGAAAATGAAATTTAATATGTTAAAATTAGTGCTTATATTTAGGTAAATCAAATTACGGTTTTATGCGTTTTACACGAAAAATCCTCATTATCAGCATAGTTTCTTTAATTGTAATTACATTGCTTGCAAATTGGGGCGTTAATGTATGGGTAAATAAAAAAGTCCCGGAGCTGCTTTCAGAGAAAAATAAAACACCTTATTACTTTACTTATAAAAACATCCGGGTCTCGATCTGGTCAGGAAATATAAAAGCATCCGAGATTACCGTTTCTCCTAAAAACGCGGTTAAGGATTCACTTAAATCCGGAATCTATGCGAAAATCCAAAGCATCGAAATAAACAACTTCAGCATTTGGGGAATCCTGTTCAATAATAAAATCAAAGCAAAAAACATCGCTGTAAACAAACCCGAAATGGTTCTTTACCAAAAGGATGAAAAAAACATCGATAATTCAGGAAACTTGCGGTCGGGCGTTGTGGAGCCGTTTCAACAAATCGTGATAGTTTCGGATATGAATGTGAAAAATGGCGATGTGAAAATCCTGCTTTCAAAAAATGAGAAAACTATTTTAAGCGCCGCAAATATTAATGTTGAATTGCGCGGAATTTTGATTACTGATGCGATATTAAAGCGTAAAATTCCGTTTTCATTTGAAAAATATGCCTTTAGCTGCGACAGTATTTATTACAAGAACAATCCGAATTACTATATTAAAGCCAGCCAGATTCAAACAGAAAATACCGGCTTGAGCCTGAAAGATTTCGCGATGGTTCCTGATGTCGGACGCTCACAATTTGTAAAAAAACTCCAGAAAGAAAAAGATTTATACGATTTAAAAGCCAAATCGGTTGAAATCAAAAACATGAATGCGGGCTATAAAGATGAAAGGATATTTTTTAATGCCGGGAAAATTATTTTCGATAAAGCCACTGCCAATATTTACCGAAGTAAAATGCCCGATGACGACCTTACAAAAAAGCATTTATATAACAAATTGCTGCGCGATCTGAAGTTTCCGATGAAAGTCGATACGCTTTTGATAAAAAATTCTCTGTTGGTTTATGAAGAAGAAATTAATTTTGAGAAAGGCCCGGGAGTCATCACCTTCAATAGTTTTAATATGGCTGCAACCAATATCCAGAGCGGATTTGGCCAAAAAAGAATGGATGACCTCAAAATTAAAATCATCTGCAAGTTCATGAATACTTCGCCGATGAAAATCGACTGGAAACTAAATGTACTTGATAAATCTGATGCGTTCAACATCCGCGGAAGCATTATGAAATTTGATACAAAAAAACTGGTTTCGTTTTCAAAACCTTACAGTAACATTAAACAGGAAGGCATTTTTGACGAAGTTTACTTTAACATTAACGGTAATGATATTCGTTCAAAAGGTGATTTTGCCTTGCGTTACCATGATTTAAAAGTGACGATTTATAAAAAGAAAGACCCTGAAAAGAAAGCAAAACTTAAAAGTGCGATTGCGAATTTACTCGTAAAAAATGATTCGGGTGACGAACTTAAAGAAACCGAAATTGAAGTAAAAAGGATTCAGGAAAAATCGTTCTATAATTTCTTCTGGCGCAACATTATGGAAGGATTAAAGAAAATATTGATTTAATTAAACTTAGCCGCAAATAAAAAAGGCCTTCTCTTTCGGGAAGACCTTCTTAATGGACAAATTAACTAACTCAAATAATTATTGTTTCACCAGTTTGGTGGTTGTTTCGCGATCGTATTCGTCGGTAAGTTTTACAATATAAACTCCGCTCTTAAGGTTTGTTATATCGAATTGTGATTCTTCGTTAAAACTGTTTTTAAAGGTTTTCACCAATTGTCCTGTCATTGAAAAAACATCAACTTTTGTCGTTGGAACGTCAACAGTAAAATAATTTGCCGCCGGATTAGGATAAATCTTTATCTTTTGTAAAGGCTCATATTTTTCGGTGCTTAATATTGGCATTCTGTTTCCGAAAACCCTGAATTGCCCCGCCGCAACGGTAAACGTCATAGCAGTATTTGTAACATTAAATGATTGGCCGGTCATTAAATTGAACCATGTACCGGCATAAGGAAAGTTCGCGGCGATAGACTGCGACGCTACAGTGAAATTCGTAATTACAATAACGTTTTTAACCTGGTCGTTCGGGATTGAATTTGAATTATCAAACAAATACAGTTTTGGCATAAGGTTATTGTCACCGGTATTCAAATCATAATCCTTATTGAAAACGAGGTTGCTTCTTTTCCAATCGATAAATTTTGCCCAATCGTTATAGATTGTTGAACGGCTTGAATTGCCTAACCAATTGCCCGTCCATTGCGGCTGTGGCTTGGTATCCAACTTGCAATCGCCTGCCGTGGCATCACCCGGGGTATTGACCGAACCGTTGTTACAGGTGAAAATTGATGATTCCCATCCAAGCTCACCAAAATGCCATATCATTTTTGGCCCCGGAACCAATAATGAAATTGCGCCAATTGCCGACATTCTTGACAGTGCGACACTCAAATTCCTTACATTATGCGAGCTATTTGATGAATTCCCGTTTTGGATATTTTTATACATAAGCCTTTCCTCGTCATGGCTTTCTGCATAACCGATCAATCTCTTTTTGCTGAATCCGTGAGCCGAATGCCCCATCCTGCTTATATTCGCATTCGAATTGAAGCCCATTGACAATTGATTGTATTGGGTATTTACATTGCCCCACATCATTACACCTCTGTTAGGATCAATATTCAGGTCGAGATTAGCCCAAACCTGCTCTTCGTTGTCTTGCCCCAAATGCTCGAATATTACATAATGGGTAGGATCCTGAGCCCAAGAATGGCGAGCATACATGCTTAATACTTCAACGCGGTCAGAACGATAACCATTTGTACATGGTTCTTGCCCTCCAGAAACATTAGGCGGGCATTGTTGCGTGAAACCTTTGGTTAAATCCCATCGGAAACCGTCAATTTTATATTCATGTATCCAATGTTCGATTACGCGTTTTGTATAGGTCCGGACTCTTTCCAATGTATGGTTAAAATCAGAACCAACATTGTAGCTGTGCATTGCTTCGGTGTTAAAATATGGGCTTTCCGCACTTGGATCTCCCCAGCCATCTCCGTCGGGATCGCTCATCCACATCCTTACAAACGGGTTTCTTCCGAAAGCATGGTTTAGCGCAACATCAAGAATCACTGCTATTCCGTTCTGATGGCATAAATCAATGAACTCTTTGAGCTTATTAGCAGGCCCGTAGAATTTATCATTCGCCATGTGAAAAGAAGTATTATAACCCCAGCTTTCGTTGCCTTCATATTCCATTACGGGCATAAGCTGGATTGCGTTTATCTGAAGGTTTTTGAAATAACCGATTTTATCGATAAGATCCTGATAGCTTCTGCGTGAATCAAAATCCCTTACCAGAACTTCATAAACCACAAGTCTTTCCCTATCCGGTTTTACGAAATTTGTCACCTGCCAGTTATAAGGAGCTTCTCCTGTTTTTAAAACGGTAACTTCTCTTTCCTGTCCGGCCGGATACAGAGGCAGGTTAGGGTATTTGTTTTCAGAAATAATCTGCGGGTCGTCAAAAGGCGACAAAACCAAAGTTGAATACGGATCAGCAGTTTTCACTAAAGCCGGTGAGTTTGTAAACGGAGTTGTATCGACAACCCAATATTGATAGGTGTAATTTTCGCCTGGCGTGAGGTTGTTGAGTTCGAGCCAGAATTTTGTAGAATTTGCCGTCGCGTCCTTTTTCATTGCGTATGCGGTGTTTGGAGTCCAGTTATTAAAACTTCCAACTACATAAACAAAATCCTTGCCCGGCGCATCTAAAACCAGTGTGGCTTTGGTAGCGTCATTAGCATCATAATTAATCCCTTCTAATTTTTGTGCGGGAATTATTTGAGAATCTGTTCCCGGGTTAATCATCACGGCAAACCTTCTCGAAAAGGTTATATCCCCTTGTGTTATTTTAAGTTCGTAATTTTTATATGTAGTAATGTTTACGTCATTGAATGCGAAGGAAGTTCCATTGCTTGTAGAGATGGAAACTCCATTTGCAAGCAGCTCATAAGCCGCATTTCCGTTTGTGTTTGAAGCAGTAATATTCAAGTTCCCACCTGAATTTATAATCGTAGTTTCATTTAGAGCAGGAGAATTTAAAGTGGCCTGAAACGCTCCGACATCAAAAATAAAATCAACACAACCTGCTGGTTTTTTCAGGGTTTGCGAGCCGTTGGCATTTCGAAAAACCATACCTAATTTTGTTGCAGTCAGTTGCTGCGAAGACGTAATATTGAAATATGTACTTGGGACAATTGTTTTGCTCCAGGTTCCATTGTTATTGTTTGTCATTATTCCAACATTATCATCTAATCCCCAGTTTCCAACAACGCCATAGCCAAATGCATTTGCATCGTTTCCTATACCGGCGTGCATGTACACTTTTGCGGGAGATGATCCCATACCGTTACAGGTTGCCGAAGCAAATGAAACGGTAATTGTAATTTGTTGGTCGGCAGCAAAAACCGAAGGGGTGATTGTTACCTGGCTATATCCAAAAAAAGTAAAAAAGGCGAATAAGAAAAGTAAATAGTTCTTTTTCATTGTTTATTGTTTATGATAAAAAGGGGCTATCAAAAGACAGCCCCTCTTTAAATTAATTTGAAATTATTCCACAGGGATGAAAAGATATCTTCCATCAATGTCGTTAAAGTATATGTCATACCTTCCGGCAGCTACAGGAATATCTGGCCCGCCTTGAGTACCTTGTCCACTAATTGCTGTATTAGATCCCCAGTTTACAACCCAATCATTGTCAGCTCGGAATTTACCCATTCCGTCAAACAAGGTAATGTTGATTTTCCAGATGTGCGGATCGAAAGTTGATTTAGTCATATCGTCATCACTATTCCAGCCGCTGTCGTCACCCGTTCTCGAAGATCCGATGAAACCAATTGTTGTTTGCTGAGGCGGTACTGAAGCTAATGGAGTGATTGTATACTCTTTTGTAGTAAGGTTAACCGTTAAAGTATAATAACCTTCAGTTGTAATCGTCAATGAAGCAGGATCAGGATCGCCTTCTGTAGGACGTGGAACCAGATTTCCTGAAGTTGCAGAACCTCCGTCAAATCCGTACATTGGAGCCCATTGCCCTAAAACTTCAATAAGTTTTACAGAACCCGCGGCAAATTTTCCTGTATAATAGAATTTACCTAAATCGTTTGGATCCCTAAACATTGGAAGATTGCCATCATTAGTGTTCCATCCGCCGGCAGTTGCATCACCAACCAAGAAAAGCTGGCGGATTATGCTGCTTGGGAAAGGAGTAACCAAAAGAGTGATCACATCAGAATATTTCGGCTCTGAGCCTGCTGTGCCAACAGTAGCTTTAATACGCACGTCTAACCCACTTTCTTCTTCCGGCATGAAATCAAGATCTAATGCGATCGCATTCAATTCTGCAACAGTTAAAGAAAAATTTGTACTACTCGCAGAGCTGATATCTTTTGGAGAAGCAAATTCAGTTCCGTTTGCAGCAACCTGAACAGTATATGTTACAGCTGTTGGCATTCCGTAATCAACTTTTTCCCATGTAAGGGTTAAAGCAGTATTAGATTGCGGGGTTTCCTGAGTTAACACAATCTGTGTTCCCGTACTTGGAGTTAAAATTGAAAACGAGGCAGCCGGCGCTTCAACAAACATGAAGTTGTCTTCGCTTTCACAGGACCATAATCCGGTGACCATGATCACGGCAATAAATATTTTAAAGATATTTTTCATTTTGATAATTTATTTGTTTAAACAATATTTTAGTAACCAGTGTTTTGTGTTAAATTAGGATTGGCTGCAATTGAAGCCGCAGGTAAAGGAAATACATTCATATGGTTAGGAATTGCAATACCGTTAGAAGCATTACCTTTCCATGCCCAGTTGTATGAATTTCCTGTATATTTTCCAAAACGGATCAAATCCTGCCTTCTGTGAGATTCCCAATGAAGTTCCCTTGCACGCTCATCGAGAATAAAGTTAAGATTAACGCTTTCTGCAGAAACTGTTTCTCCATTAGCTCTTAACCTAAGAGCGTTGAGGTAACCAATCGATGTTGAATTAACAACGCCACCGTTAGACCTCATTTGAGCTTCAGCATACATCAAATACACATCACCAAGACGGAAAAGAGGAAAATCAGTATCTACAAAAACAGAGTTAGAGCCAGCAACTCCTGCTGAACTTATGTTAGAAAACTTGGCCAAGATATAGCCCTGTGTCTTTTTAGAAATGTCGGTGATATCAATACTTCTTTGCTTATCAGGATCACCCGGAACACCTGTCAGGTATGTTTTTCTGCTATCAAAATCGAAAGCTTCTCCGTCAAATTTCTGAACTAATTGTTTTCTTAAACGCAAAGCTCCACCCCATCCCGGGTTTACTCCCATAGATGGGCCGTTGAGTTCCCATTCACCAACCTGGCCATTAATTATTACTGTTGTAGCGCCATAATTTTGTGTTACAGCTCCATCCGATTGTAATGTGAAAATCATTTCAGTTGACGTATGATTATCTGATTTGAAATTATCCAAATAATTACCCTCAAGAACATAACCGCCGGCCATGATAGCATCACATTGAACCATACAATCAGCATAACGGTCTTGTTGAATGTAAACCTGTGCATTTAGGTACATTTTTGCCAAAATCATTCTTGCCATTCCCTGATCAAGCCTTCCATACTCGTTAGATCTTGGGGCTTTAAGTCCTGGCAGCACTGCGTTAAGTTCAGTTTCAATGAAAGTAAACAATTGTTGCCTGTCATTTTGAGGCCCTGCAAAATTCAACGGATCGTTTTCAGTAATCATGGGAGCTTTCCCAAATAAATCCATTAAGTTATAATAGGCATACGCTCTGAGTACCTTAACTTCATTTCTGTAAACTTCAATATCCGCAAGTAATTGCGTATCTGTAACACCTCTTCCACTGAGTTTTTCAGGGGTCGTTTGCCTAAGATATTCATTAGCAAGAGCAACTTCGGCCATTGTTCTACTGAACATTCCTAACAAAAGCGGGTTTGAAGAATTCCACGTATTTCTTTGTAAATCCCTAACGCCTTCATCGTTTTCATAGCTCCAGATAACCTCATCGGTTGTCAAGTTTTGAAGATACCACAAACATCTTCCAAATTGGCTGGTTCCGGCATCAACACCTTCAAGGAAAGAAGAGCCTGGCCCGGTAGTCCCCGTTAGGGATAAATTCCCATAAACTCCCGCCAAACCTTGCTTATAAGCTCCTGGCTGCTTGAAAAAATCTTCAGACAAGAAAATATCATCATCCTGAGGAACTACATCCAAGTCACTCATACACGACTGGAAAACGGTTGCCAGTGCAAAGAGATAAATAAAATTTAATTTAATTTTTTTCATAGTTCTTTTTATTAAAATTTCACATTTAAGCCGAACAGTATAGAACGCTGTCTCGGATAAATTGTTTTGTCAAGCCCGTTATTAGTAATTTCTGGATCTAAACCACTATACTTAGTAAGAACAAATGCGTTTTGAACACCTGTAAATATACGTAGTGACGCTTTGCCTTCTAACCATTGTGGGAAAGTGTATCCTAAAGTAATATTATCCATTCTTAAGAAAGAAGCATCTTCAATATAAATATCTGATAAAAGCACATCAGAAGTTGTTGAGAAACCTGTATCTAAAACCGAAACCGGAACGTTATTTAAAGCCTGGTCTGTTTTGAAAAGGTTGGTTTGTGCCTGACTGGCATTAACTCCGTTAAATACGTGATTCCCAATACTTGCTCTTAAGTTAAACGAGAAATCAAGATTTTTGTAGTTGAAGTTTGATGCAAATCCAAATGTAAAATCAGGATCAGGGTTTTTGTAAATGTATTTATCGTCAGTATTGATAACTCCGTCGCCGTTCAAATCTGCATAAGCTCCTTCAATCGGATTGCGGTTCGTATCATACAACTGCTTGTAAACCATAAAAGAGTACGGAGTGTAGTTTTCGCTGAAAACCTGGCCAGGAGTTCCTGTCCCGCCAATATTGTCGCCAACAAAGATATCTTCGTTAAAAATCAATTCGTCAATTCTTCTTTCAAACTTAGTCGCATTGAAATTAACGTTCCAGGTCATATTATCCGTTTTGATTACATCTGCACTGATAGAAAACTCTATACCTTTAGTTGTAAAACTTCCAACATTTTGATAAACGCGGTTAGAGAAGTTACCTCCATCAGGAGCCGGCCCCCTAACAATCAGATGATCTGAATTTTTATAAAACACATCAATTGCCCCAGTAATTCTGTTTCCTATGAAACCATAATCGAATCCGGCATTATAAGTCGTAGTTTCCTCCCATCTGATATCTGGCGTAAGCGGACGTGAAATTGCAATCGGGGTTGGCGTTGTACCAAAATAGTATTGTGAAACTCCGTCTCCTGTTTGGTATTGTTGCAAATAACCGTTATTTTCAGGAAAATCCTGCTGACCTGTAACACCATAGCCTAATCTCAGCTTGAAATCCGAGAAAGACTGGCTTTCTTTAAAGAACTCTTCATTGATTCTCCATGCGAAAGCAGCAGCAGGGAAACCACCTGAACGGTTTTGTTTTGAAAATCTTGAAGAATAATCTTGTCTGTAAGAAAGCGTAAGAAGGTATTTGTCTTTAAAAGACAGGTTTGTCCTTCCGAAAAATGCAATAAGTACATGGTCTGTAGCTGTATCCGTTTCAGGATTAAGGTCGTTTTCCCCATAACCCGGCTGAAATGTATTTCTTGTATAATACCTTTCATTTTCAAATATTTGGTAAGAATGGCCTCCGGTTAGCTCAACATTCAAATCACCAAATGTCTTGTTGTAAACCAAGTAAGCATCTAATAATTTATTTCTTCTGGTTTCTTCCGTAAATTCATTAGTTCCATAAACCACTCCGTTATTAGAACCTGCTGAAGCTGAAACAAACGGCGCAACATATCTTGTTCTTGCACCTGTTGATTCATCAAATCCCATATTAACAACACCTCGCAATTCCGGAAGGAAATGGAACTTATAATCAATCTCTATATTTCCAAAAATTCTTCTGTTCCTACCGTTATCATTTGTTTGCATTAATTGCGCAACAGGGTTTCTTGGCGCCAATTGAAGTGAATTCGTAGCATCATTATTATAATACTCGAAATAACCTCCGTATGGCGAACCCGCCATCCTTACAGGCTGTGTCGGATCAAAACGGATAGCCGTCCCTTCAACACCGTCTGCAAATCTATTTTTCTCGCGTGAATAATTCGCGTTAAGGCGTATTTTCAAATGGTTATCAAAGAAATTTGGATTCATTGCCAAACCAACAGTATTCCTGTTAAAAGCATTGGTTAATCTCAAACCTTCCTGATACGTGTTTCCAAGGGTTAAGCGCGTCGGGATCATTTTAAGCAGGCTTCCGCTTACTGTAATGTTATTGTCTACGAAATCTGTAGTCCTGTAAATTTGCTTCTGCCAATCCGTATTGGCAGTTCCAAGCATAGGAACATCTCCCGGACGGTAAGTTGCAATCATTTCCTTGAACTTTTCAGCATTGAAAACATCTACTGTTTTCACAAGCTTACCGGAACCATATTGGAAATTATAATCTACCTTGATATCTTTTCCTCCTTTTTTGGTAACAATAATGATTACACCATTTGCAGCTCTTGACCCATAAATCGCAGTTGCAGAAGCATCTTTCAACACAGTAATAGACTCAACGGTATTTGGATTTAAAGAAGCCAAAAACGAAGTAGATCCTGTGTTTGTATTATTTTCAATTGGCAAGCCATCAAGAACGATAAGCGGGTCATTACTCGCAAAAAGAGAACTACCGCCCCTAATCCTAATTTGTGATCCCGATCCCGGAGCTCCGCTGGTGTTGATCGTTAAACCGGCAACTCTACCGTTTAGAAGGTTTTCGGTTGTAACATTCGCGCCTTTGTTGAAGTCTTTACTGGTCACGGTAGTAATTGAACCCGTAGCGTCTTTTTTCTTTACACTACCATAACCTACCTGAACAATTACTTCATCAAGCTGAGCAGAACTTTCTTCCATGTTCACCGACATGGTTTTTTGTCCATCATAGTTTTGGGAAAAATCAGAAAATCCAATATAAGAAAAGACAATCACGTCACCTTTTTTTACATTAGACAAGCTAAATTTCCCGTCGAAATCTGTTGAAGTACCATTTGTAGTACCCTGAACTACTACACTCACACCCGGAAGCGGTTGCCCTGACGCTTTGTCAAGAACAGTTCCGGTTAAAACATTCTGAGCCAGAACGCTAAATGGAAGCAGCAGTACTAAAAATAACAACTTTTTATAAATTGTTTTCATACATTTTGTTTAGGTTAAAATTGAGTTTTTTGCTTGTAATTTTTGCTTCGAATGTTAAATTTATGTAAAAATTTGAATAAAAAAAATATAGCGTTCCGAAACACCTCCCGAAAACGTTTTCGTGTTGAAAACTTTAATGTTAAGCCATGTTTTTAAGCCTAAAATTGATATTATTCGAAAATAAAATTATCTTTATTTCGAAAACAACATTTACACATTTTTCACATGAGAAGAAAAGTTACATTAAAACAAATTGCCAAAGAATTAGATGTTTCAATTTCGACCGTTTCAAAATCACTTCGCGACAGCCCCGAAATTAGCGAAGACACCCGCCAAAAAGTCCAGGCTTTTGCCAAATTATACAACTATAAACCGAACAATATTGCGCTTAGCTTAAAAAACCGAAAAACAAAAACCATCGGAATCATTATTCCGGAAATCGTACAC
>CAZSDN010000029.1:0-14436 GCA_964605595.1 uncultured Flavobacterium sp.
CTGATTAAATGATAAAGCAAATTCCTCTTTTCCGTTTTCTCTACAAAGTAAACGCGTTGTTCTATTTTTTCAGCAGTTGATGAAACCGGAGTTACCGTTACCGTTGCCGGATCTTTCAAAAACATTTCTGCCAGTTCACGGATCGCAATTGGCATTGTTGCTGAAAATAGTAAGGTTTGACGGTTATTAGGTGTAAGCTTTACGATCTTTTTTACATCGTTTACAAATCCCATGTCAAGCATTTGGTCGGCTTCATCCAAAACCAACGTATGCAAATGATCCAAATCGATAAATCCTTGTTTGTGCAAATCGAGCAAGCGTCCCGGAGTTGCGATCAATACATCCACGCCACGACGAAGAACATCAACCTGCGGAATTTGCGAAACACCTCCAAAAATAGTCAATTGTCGAATTGGAGTATATTTTCCGTATTCGTCAAAATTCTGCCCAATCTGTACCGCAAGTTCACGTGTTGGAGTAACAATCAGCGCGCGAATCTGCTTTGCTTTTTTGCCCGAACCTACGATTCTGTGCAGATGCTGAATAATCGGAATGGCAAATGCCGCTGTTTTTCCGGTTCCGGTTTGCGCGCAACCAACAAGGTCACGGCCTTCTAAAATAAACGGAATCGCTTGTTGCTGTATAGGTGTTGGCTCTTTATAACCAAGTTCTGTAATTGCAGTTTGTATGGGTGAGGATAACGATAAATCTTCAAATAACATCATAAAATAGGAGTGAAGCTTTAATGCTTCTAAAACGGGGCAAATATAAGTTATATATTCGGGTTATTTGTTTAGGAACTCTGATTTGATTTGTTGCAGTGTTTTATCAGAATTGATGAACGCTGTAATGATAGATTCCCGTAATTCATTGATTTCTATTGAAAAATGTTTCGCCCAATTGTCAGATGCAAACAGATTGCGGATTTGCCTGATGATTTTCTCGGTTTCTGATGCTGTTCTTAAAACCACATTTGCATCCGGTTTTAAGTTGCTTTTATGTTGATAATTTACGGTCTTGCTTTCAAAATCTACTTCAATAAAGTACAGTTTTTCAGAATCATTGTCAGCGTGGAATTCACTCCATTTTGCAAAACCGATCCGTTCCCGGTTTACAGTTTTTTTATCCGATGATTGTAATCTCCATTTGCAGTTTGCGGCTCTTCCCCAATGATTGGAAACTCTGAAAACGCCTTCTTCTGTAAAGAAATACAAGCTTCCTGATTTGCTTTTATAGTTTGATTTTAGCTGCGAAATGGCTTCTTTCGTCACTTCTGTAAAAACACAAAAAGTATGTTTATGGAAATTATTACGGTCATATTTATTCATGCCGCAAATATAAACAACTAAATGAGCGTATATTTGCAAAAAAAAAGTGATGGCAAGCCAAGGTGAAAAAAATATGATGAAAAAAGGTGTCTATACCGGGACAATTGAAAAAGATGACAACGGAAATTTCTTTTGTGGCGAATTTCTGTTAGATTACAAAATGGTAGCCGATTCTTTTAAGGAAGGCGATTTGATTACGATTAAATCAGTAATCACAAATCCGAGCGACAAATCATTTGAGAAATATCCGAAGAAAAGTCGCGAGTTTGCAAAGGCAAATCAAAAGCCGGAATAAATAAAAGGATTGTTCGATTATTCGTATCACTGCGTTTTTCGATTATTTGAAAAAAACAGACTGCTTTTGTAACTTTTTCAGAAAGTTTTCCAAATAACATCGAACAATCGAACAATCGAACAATCGAACAATCGAACAATCGAACAATCCAAATTACATTATTGTTTCACAAACTGCAATTCAATTGCAAGCTTCACTTCCTCACTAACCAAAACACCGCCTGTTTCGAGTGCCGCGTTCCAGTTCAATCCCCAATCTTTACGGTTGATTTTCCCGGTTAATGAAAATCCGGCTTTGGTATTTCCCCATGGATCTTGCATAAGCCCGCCATATTCGGTTTCAAGTGTAACCGGTTTTGTAATTCCGTGTAAGGATAAATTGCCTTTCAATTCATAACCATTTCCGGATTTGATAAACGATGTTGATTCAAAAGTAATTTTAGGAAATTGTTCAGCGTCGAAAAAATCAGCGCTTTTTAAATGTGTGTCACGATCAGAATTTCCTGTTGAAACCGAATCGATTGAACCGCTAAAATGAAATTTAGCTTCCTCAAAACTGTCGTTTTCATTGGCTTCAATCGAAGCTTCAAAGTCTTGGAATTTTCCTGAAACATTTGTAAACATCATGTGTTTTACTTTAAATCCGATTTCTGAATGTGTTGGGTCAACTGCCCATTTAGATGTTGCCATATTTTTATTATTTAGATTATTTAATTGTTAAATCGCCATTGGAACTTCGATCAGAAGTATTTCGGCATTTTGAGAAAGTGCTGTAATTGTTATGTTTTCTGTATTTTGGATTCCGAGCCCGTCACGTTCATTCAGCTCAATATCGCCAATTTTGAAATCGCCTTTTAAAACGAAAGCATAAATTCCGTTTCCGGATTTCTTTAAATCATATGAAGTTATGAAATCTTTATCGAAATTCCCGATATGGAACCACGCATCCTGATGGATCCAAACGCCTTCATCTTCAGGATTTGGAGAAAGGATCTGCTGCAGTTTATTTTTCCTCTCATCCGCATTTAGCGAAATTTGGTCATAACGCGGCATAACATCTCTTTTATTTGGAAAAATCCAGATCTGGAGAAACTTTGTCAGTTGGTCATTGTTCTTATTGTATTCGCTATGCGAAATCCCGGTTCCGGCACTCATGATCTGAATATCCCCTTTCCTGATTATGGTTGCATTTCCCATTGAATCTTTATGTTCCAAATCGCCTTCAAGCGGAATTGAAATGATTTCCATATTATTATGCGGATGTGTGCCAAAACCCATTCCCGCATCAACACGGTCATCATTTAAAACGCGAAGCGCTCCAAAATGCATCCTGTCCGGATTGTGATAAGCCGCAAAACTAAATGTATGATAAGAATCTAACCAGCCGTGGTTTGCATGGCCGCGTGTATTTGCTTTGTGTAAAATAGTATTTTCCATGAGTTTGTTATTTAATTACAGTACAAATTTCCGGCAATTAGAAAACAAAAACATTGAACTGGGACAAGAAATGAAACACAGAAAGTTCGCATGAATGGCGGTTATAATTTTAAGTTCGTATGTTATATTAAATAATGTACATATATTTGTACATAATATTCTGCATTATGATAGTTACTAATATTTCAGATTTCCGTAAAGACATAAAATTCTACTTTGATCGTGTGGCCAAAAGTTTCGAGACGCTTATTATCAATCGAGGTAAAGATTCAGGCATTGTTGTGATTTCTCTCGAAGAGTATAATTCCTTAATCGCAACAAATTATGAACTATCTTCCAGAGCCAATGAAAAAAGACTTGATTCTGCGATTGATAAGTTTAGAAAAGGTGATTCGTTTTCTAAAGATTTAATCGAAGAATAACGTGAGATATGTATTCGTAGATGAATCATGGGAAGATTATCTTTATTGGCAAAAGATTGACAAAAAGAAAGTCAAAAAAATTAATGATTTACTAAAAGATATTTCCAGAACACCATTTGAAGGAATTGGAAAACCAGAACCTTTAAAACACAAATATGCCGGATTTTGGTCACGCAGAATTGACGACGAACATAGGTTAATTTATAGATTTCAAGATGATGAAATCCAAATTGTTAAGTGTAGGCATCATTATGATTAATCTATAACGCTCAGTAATATAGAAAGCCTTTTTCAACGGCCTATTGCTTTGCCAATCGCGTGCGTACTTTACTGAGGAATTCTGCCGAAATTCCAAGATAAGAAGCAATATAATGTTGGGCAACCCGCTGCGGAAGCGTAGGATAAAGGCTCAAAAATTCAAGGTATTTTTCTGTTGCCGTTTTTGCGATCGTATTGAACAAACGGTTTTGTGTAACAGCCAGATTGCGTTGCATTAATATTCTGAATGCACGTTCAAATCTCGGCGCCTTTAAAAAAAGTTCTTCTTTTTTTTCGGGTGAAAAAATCAGGAATTCACAATCTTCGAGCGTTTCAATAAAAACCTGGCTGGGTTTGGTTTCATAAATACTGAATGAAATATCGCTTATCCACGAATCTTCAACCGCAAACTGCACGATTACTTCATGCCCGTTCTGATCGATGTAATATTTGCGCAGGCAGCCTTTAATGACAAAAGCTTCAAAATTACATTTTTCGCCGGCATGGAGCATCAGCACTTTTTTAGAAACGATTCGATGTTCAAGCAACGAATCAAAAATTTCCAATTCTTCTTTTGTAAAAGTAACATACCGTGAAATATGGGCATTCAATTGCGAATACATAAATTTTGTTTTAGCATTTAAAGGTATTGAAATTTCAGACAATGCCAATTTCGGCAAAAAACTATTGCTATCTTTGTATAAAAGAGTAAGATGATTTTCGAAAAACCACAAGAGAATCCGTTCATAGTGCAGATTTCCTTTCATAAACTGATTGAAAATCTAGAAGAAATTGCCGTTTCAGACGTTGATTACCGCGCAAATTATGCAGAAGGCCTTCTTGCTGAAGTCAATAAAGTTCCTGAACTGCGTGACGGAATTCAAGATTTGGAAATTATTAATTCGCAAAAGAAACTTATCCGGAATTTACTTTCCGATCTATTCCCGACGGCACTCACCCGCAATGAAATCAAAGCAATAACAATTCCTTTTCATAATATCACCTTCAATTATTCAGAACGCTTTCAGCAAATCCTGAACAATGCCGGCCCCGATTTTGACATGGAAATCCGTGATTTTGACGATCATAAATTTTATGTAATGAGCGGTTGCATGATTTTAAATGGATATTATGGGCAAAACCTGGATTTTAGCAAACCTTTTTTTTATGACATTCCCGATAACGGAATACTGAAACATTACCGGATTTTATATAATGCTGATTTTATTGAAATTTTTCCAACTGAAAAAGCGGTAAAACTCACACCGGAAGATATCAATGAGTTGCTTGATAATTTTGAAAACATAGAACTCTGGAAGGAAAAATTCCCGCCCGGAAGCTGGATTATGAAAGGTTTTGGGATTATGTCGCTGTTTGATTCTACCATTGAAAGTGCGGTTTCAAACCTGAAAACCAATCTACTGATCCAAAAAACAGAATCCAATTCCCACGAAATACAGGAAAATTTCCAAACTATTTTTCAATCGATCTTCAAATTTACCGATCTCGAAGTCGGATTTACGTCTATCGATCCCATGAAAAGCACGTTTGTAATTTCGCCTTTTGATAAAAAAAATATAAAGAGCTTTATTTTGTCGGATAATTATGAAAGCGACTGTGCGCATTTCCTTTGTGATGTTTCAATGGAAACGCTAATTGAGGAAAAGAAATATTTTATTATTTCGGATGTTGAGAAATTTCATCAGGAAAACCCGCTCAGTACGTTAGGGAAGCAGTTGTTGAAGCAGAATATTCACAGCGCCATATTTGCGCCGGTTACAAAAAACGATACGTTGCTCGGAATCATAGAGGTCGTTTCTTCAGGAAAAATGAAGCTAAACAGTATTAACTCGAACAAACTCGACATTGTGCTTCCGTATCTGGTTGACACTATTGACCGTTATTATTCTGACATACAAAATCAGGTCGAAGCACTGATACAAAAAGAATATACTACAATACATTCAAGTGTTTACTGGAAATTCCGTGAAGAAGCATATAAGCATATTCAGGATTCGGCTGCGTTTTCGCTGCATGAAATTGTTTTTACAGAAGTTTATCCGCTTTTCGGGCAAATTGATATTAAAGGTTCTTCTGATAAAAGGAATACGACTACAAGAGACGATATTTTTGTGCAGATTGAGTTGTTGGCCTCCGTTTTCAATGCCATAAATGAAGAAAGGAAACTGCCTGTAATTGAGCAGAAAATTTTTGAACTGCGAGAGTTTCAGGAAAGTATGAATAGCGAAATAAAAGCTGATACAGAGCAAATTATACAAAATTATATAAAGTCCGACTTGCACCCGATTTTGAAATCAGACCTTACCGATGATGTAGCCGTCAATGATTTGATACGGTTGTATTTTGAAAAGCTTGATGCGAATTCTGAAACGGTTTATGAATCCCGTAAAAAGTTTGATACAACTGTTTCGATCATTAACAAGAAAATGGCCGAAATCCTTGATAAAAAGCAGCTTGAAGCGCAACAACATTATCCACATTATTATGAACGGTTTAAAACCGATGGTGTTGAACATACGATGTATATTGGAAATTCAATAACCGATAAGGAAAAATTCGATATGATTTACCTTTATAACCTGCGTTTGTGGCAGCTTCAGGTAATGTGCGAAATGGAAAACCAGTATCATCAGCTTCAGCCTTCATTGCCTTATCCGATGGAAGTCGCTTCATTGATCCTGGTCATAAATCTTCCGATCACAATACGTTTCAGGATGGATGAGAAACGGTTTGATGTTGACGGTTCCTACAATGCGCGCTATGAAGTCGTGAAAAAGCGCATCGATAAAGCATATATAAAAGGAACTTCCGAAAGGATTACGGCGCAAAATAAAATTACCATTGTTTATGCGCAGCAACAGGAAGAAATGGAATATAAGCGTTACATCCAGTTTCTACAGCATAAAAATATGCTCGGGCCAAAAATTGAATCGTTTGAGGTTGAAGACCTGCAAGGCGTTTCAGGGTTAAAAGCGCTTCGTGTGGAAGTTGTTTATAACGACCTGGATCATAAAATGTACAGTTATCAGGAGCTTTTGAACGAAATTGTGAGTTAAGCGCGAATCGATTGAAAAGCAACCACAAATGCAATTACTGAAACGATTATCCCGATCATAAAAATATTGTAGGTTATCCGCAGTAATTTATATTTTCGGTTCAAAACCAAACCAAGGTAATACAAATCTTTGATCATCGAATTGTAAAGATAATCTTTGTCCTTCATCATTTCATTCATTGCCCATTGGTATTCGTCAAGCGGCATTTTATAAAAATTTCCAAAAAACAGCAAGTTGACTTTTTGTTCATCAATTTCCTTCCGGGTAAACGAACCTGTCGTAACTTTTGGTTTTGTAGAAAGGATAGCGAAAATTATCGAAATCACATTGAACAAAAGCAATATGAAAGTTGGCAGGATGAGGTGCGCGTTTCCCGGGCTGTCAAGCTTCGGGATTAATGTTGAAAGTGAAATAGAAATAATAATCGCGTTAACAGACAAAAGTATATTGGCTTTGCTATCGGCGATCTGGCTCAATTGCGTATGGTTATTAAGGGTAACTTTGAACATGGTTTCGATTCCGCGGCCTGGTTTCTCAGGCTTTTCATCAGAATCTTTTTTTATTTCATCGCTCACAACCTCAGACGGTGATAATTCATTCAGCTTTTCCTGGAGCAGCAAAATGTTCTTATCTTTTCTTTTTTGCCAGTTTTTCTTGGCATAATCAGAAAAATAGCGGTGTTTTTGCATAAGCATTTTCCGGTTTCCGCTCAACCATTCTTCGTCTGAAAAATCCTGATTTAAAGCAGCGCTCCATTCCTCACGTAACAATTCGCTTATCTGGATATAATTTTTATAACCAAAATGCGCCGTATCTGCATCACGGATAATGCCTTCGAGTTTACCTTTCGGACTTTTGTCAAACTCGGTAATCCGGATAAGGCTGTCGGTCAGGGAAACAATTTCTTCATCAATTTTTTCATCAGAAGCGAATTTCCTGAAAATTTCCGCACTTCGTTCTTCATGTTTATCAGTTCCGCCAATGTAGCCCGTATCATGAAAATAAGCCGCAAGGATTATAGAAGTGGTTTCGGTTTCAGAGAGATTTTCAGAAGGGATAATTTCCCTTACAGCATCAACTACTTTTAAAGTATGGCTGAAATTATGATAGGTAAATGCAGGAGAAAGTTTATCTTTGAATAGAATGAAAACAAATTGTTCTGCTTTTTGAATGATGCCCATGACGAAATTTTACTAGCACCAAATTATGAAATTATTTTCTTCAATTGCTTTAAAGCTGAAACAAATTTATCCGCTTTGTAATTTTTTGATCCTTGTTTTGCTTTTCAGCGGATGCGCGACAAAAGAAGCGCAATATGGAAGAAACGCCGCAAAGGAATACACATTAAACGCACCTGAAGCTTCTTTGAAGCATACTGTTTTTCTTGTTGGCGACGCTGGGAATTCAGATACTCAAGATTCCAAAATTACACTCAACTATCTAAAAAACCGCCTTGAATTGGCAAAGAAAGAAAGCACGTTGCTGTTTTTGGGCGATAATATTTATCCCGCAGGAATGCCGGCACCCGATAAAAAGGAACGGAAACTGGCTGAAGAAAAACTTGATTACCAAATCAACCTTACCAAAAATTTCAAAGGAAAAGCAATTTTTATCCCAGGCAACCATGACTGGTACAGTGAAAATGTAAAAGGGCTCAAGCGCCAGGAAGATTATGTAAACGAAAAGCTCGGAAAAAAGTCGTTTCTTCCAAAAAACGGCTGTGGCATTGACGATATTAAATTAAATGACGAAACCAGTTTGGTTATTATCGATTCTCAATGGTATCTTGAAAACTGGAATGACCATCCCGATATCAATGCCGATTGTAAAATAAAGAACCGCGAGGATTTTTTTTCAGAACTTGAAGACCTGCTAAACAAAAACCAAAATAAGACGGTTTTGCTTGCGATTCATCACCCGTTGGTAAGCAACGGTTCGCATGGCGGCCAATATTCGCTGATTAAAAATATTTTCCCGTTCCAGTCCGATTTGCCTTTGCCGGTAATTGGTTCTGCAATAAATTTTATCAGGAAAACATCAGGCGTAAGCCCGCAGGATTTACAGAATAAAAAATATACAGCGTTTGCCAAACGTGTAAAAACATTGATTCGCAACAAAAAAAATGTAATTGTCGTTTCAGGCCACGAGCATAATTTACAGTACATCGAAGAAGATAATATCAAGCAGGTAATTAGCGGTTCAGGATCAAAAACTGAAGCGGCACGGGCAATTTTGCCAAATGACTTTTCTTTTGGAGGAAACGGCTATGCAGTGCTTGAACTGTATGAAAAAGGTGAGGCGTGGCTTTCGTTTTACGGAATCAAAAATAAAAAAGAACAGCTGCTTCACAAATTTCAATTGTCACCGCCGGTTTTAGAAAAAGTAGTAAAGGTATATCCAACGAGTTTTCCGGCGAAACAACCGGCTTCAGTTTATGACGATTCGCTTACAGACAAAAGTGGTTTTTACAGGTTTTTGTGGGGAAAGCGTTACCGGAATTATTATAATAAAAAAATCCTTGTCAATACAGTAAGTCTCGATACGCTCTATGGCGGGTTAAAACCCTTGATTGCGGGCGGCGGGCATCAGTCTTTGTCATTACGGCTTCAGGATCAGTCAGGAAAGCAGTATGTAATGCGTGGATTAAAGAAAAGTGCAGTTCGTTTCATACAGTCGGTGGCATTTAAAGACCAGTCTGTCGAGAATGATTTCAGGAATACGTATGCCGAAAATTTCCTGTTGGATTTTTATACGACTTCGCATCCGTATACGCCATTTATTGTAGGTGATCTGGCTGCCGCTGCCGGAATAAACCATACGAACCCAAAATTGTATTATGTGCCAAAGCAAAACAGCATTGCTCAATTTGACGAAGAATATGGCGACGGACTTTATATGATTGAAGAGCGTCCTGCGAATGGTTTTGAAAAACTGGCCAGCTTTGGAAAACCCGATGCAATCGTCGGAACCGATGATGTCCTTGCAAATCTCAATAAAGACGAAAAATATAAAATAGATGAAAAAGCCTACATCAGAGCGCGCCTTTTTGATATGCTCATTGGAGATTGGGACAGGCATTATGACCAATGGCGCTGGGGAGAATATAAAGAAAACGGAAATGTTGTCTATCGTCCGATACCAAGGGATCGTGACCAGGCATTTTCCAAATATGACGGCGCTTTACTCTGGATAATCATGAACATGCCTGCTTTGCGCCACATGCAAACATTTAAAGATGATATACGGAATGTAAAATGGTTTAATATGGAGGCTTATCCTCTGGATTTAAAATTCATCAAAAACTCGAACGAAAAAGTTTGGAAAGAACAGGCTGAATTTCTGCAAAAAAACCTGACGGATAATGCAATCGACAAAGCCTTTACCAAGCTTCCGGTTGAAGTTCAGGACGGCACATCTGATGATATTAAGAAAAAACTAAAATCCCGAAGGTCAAAACTTTTAAAATATGCGGGCGAATATCATAAAGTGCTTCAAAAAACGGTCATCATTGTAGGAACGGACAAGAAAGACAGATTCAGTATTAAAAGGCTTGCGGGCGGTAAAACCGAAGTTACTGTTTCCAGGATTAAAAAAGATGGGGAAGAAGTTTTGTCAAGCCAGATTTATTATTGTAAGCAAACGCGGGAAATATGGGTTTATGGGCTTGATGATGAAGATATTTATGATGTTTCAGGAAATGGCAACCGCAAAATAAAAGTCCGTTTGATCGGCGGGCTCGATAAGGATTCTTACATTATAGAAACAGGCAGGAATGTCAGGATTTATGATTTTAAATCCAAGGACAATTATATTCAGCCGGCTTTCGGGACACGCGTAAAGTTATCCGACGATTATGAGCTGAACCAATATGATTATAAAAAACCGAAATACAATGCAATGGCGGGTTTTCCAAACGCCGGATTTAATCCTGACGACGGAGTTAAACTTGGGGCATCACTCACGTATACGGTCAACGGTTTTAAACGAAATCCCTATTCACAACGGCATAACGTTAAACTAAATTATTATTTTGCCACAAATGGTTATGAGTTGCTTTACAAAGGAATTTTCCCGAATGTGCTTCCAAAATGGGATTTTCAGATGGATGCCGGAATGACGAGCCCGAATTTTAGTTTTAATTTTTTTGGCTTCGGAAATGAAACTGTGAACGAAGAAGACGAACTTGGAATGAATTACAATCGTGTAAAAGCACAAATTATGCGTGTGGCGCCATCAATGAACTGGAAAGGTGATATCGGAGCTTTTTTTACGGTTCAGGCAACATTTGAGTCCGTCGAGGTCGACCATAGTAATAACCGAATCATAGGAATACCGGGAATAGTCGGCCAACATGTTTTTGATACGCAGAATTTTGGCGGATTAAAAGTGCGTTACGGTTATGAAAATTATGATAATCCATCAAATCCCACGTTGGGAATGAAGTTTTCCCTTGAAGCCGGTTATCAGGCTAACCTGTCTGATTTAAAAAGAGATGTTCCGCATGCCGAGGCGATTCTCGGGTTCAGCCATAAAATCCTTTCGGAAGGAAAACTTGTTTTTGCCACGCTTGCCAAATCAAAATTCCTTTTCAGCAATGATTATGAGTTTTACCAGATGGCAAATGTTGGTGGAGATTATGATATCAGGGCGTTCAGGAGCGAGCGGTTTTCGGGTAAGCGTTCGTTTTTTCAAAGTTCCGATATCCGTTTTGAAATCGGGAAAATAAGGAACAGCATTGTGCCGATGCGTTACGGATTTCTTACAGGATTTGATTACGGACGTGTTTGGCTTCCTTCTGAAGATTCTGATAAATGGCACACTTCATACGGCGGAGGATTCTGGCTCAACGGAATCAATGTACTTACTGCAAAGCTTTCTTATTTTGCCTCCGATGAAGGCGGAAGAGTTAGTTTTGGATTGGGTTTTGGCTTTTAATCGGCAGAAAGTTTCTTATTTAGAAAGTTAATTATCACAAAACCGCCTTTAGTTTCATAAAAAAAACTTAATTTTGCGTTCTAAAATCTTAAAATTAAGGATTTTGTTAGTATTCTTTTTCCTTAAAAATAAGGTTTAAATTAAAAATAAGCTTATTATGAGAGAGTGGGATGAAAAATTGTGTTATAGCTTTTTATGTACGGCATTACTGTTAATTTTGCTCGGATTTATTTTCCTGTGGTTTATTAATTAAAATCACTGGATTTCCAAGATTTAAGTATTGACGATACAGTTTTATACGTTTTACTTACGATAAGAAATGTTGAATGAATTATATCATTTATTCTCAATCCATTTCCGTGCGTTTACAAAAGCTTCGTGCCAAGGCGAAACTTCATCATTTCTATCACTTGGATAATGTGCCCAATTCCATTGGAAAGTTGAACGTTCAATATGCGGCATCATCACTAAATGCCTTCCTGTTGCATCGCACATCATGGCAATATCAAAATGCGAGCCGTTAGGGTTTGCCGGATATTTTTCGTAAGCATATTTCGCCACTACATTATATTTATCTTCGGTGTATGGAAGAAGGAATTTACCTTCGCCATGTGAAACCCAAACGCCAAGCGTACTTCCGGCCAATGTATTCAGCATTACCGATTTGTTTTCCTGAATTGTAACCGAAGTGAAAATACTTTCGTGTTTGCGGCTGTCGTTATGTAACATTTTACCGTGGATTTCATGTTCCGGATTGATGACTTCCAATTCCATAAACAATTGGCAACCGTTGCAAATTCCTACAGATAATGTGTCTTCTCTTTTAAAGAAATTATCCAAAGCTGTTTTTGCTTTTTCATTGTATAAGAAAGCGCCAGCCCAACCTTTAGCTGATCCAAGTACGTCAGAATTTGAAAATCCTCCAACAGCGCCAATAAACTGAATGCCTTCGAGGTTCTCACGCCCGGAGATCAAGTCGGTCATGTGAACGTCTTTTACATCAAAACCTGCAAGATACATTGCATTCGCCATTTCACGCTCAGAATTGCTTCCTTTTTCACGAATGATTGCTGCTTTCGGGCGAGGGTTTGTCGCACCGAGCACAGTCGAGATGTCAGGTTTTTTTCCCGTAAAATGAGCAGGAAATTTATATTGCAATGGTTGAATTTTATAATTATCAAAACGTTCCTGCGCTTTTCCGTTGCGTGATTGCTTTTGGTCGAGTAGGAAGGAAGTGTGGTACCAAACGTCTCTCAATTCAGAAATATTGAAATCAAAGTTGTCGTTTCCGTTTTTGATTGTCAGCGAATTTCCTTCAACTACATTTCCGATTTTATAAAACTGGATGTTGTTTTGGATCAGCGTCGCTTCTGCGGAAGCGTTAGCCTGAAAAACAATTCCTATATTTTCTGCGAAAAGCACTTTTGCAGAATCGTTTTCATTCAACGAACTTAAGTCGATTTCAGCGCCAAGGTTTACATCGGCGAAACACATTTCTAAAAGTGTTGTAATTAAACCACCGCTTCCGATATCGTGTCCGGCATCGATTTTATTATCCGAAATTAAATTCTGGATCGTATTGAATGCATTCTTGAAAAACGCAGCGTTTTTGATTGTTGGAGCTTCGTTTCCAATCGCATTCCGGGTTTGTGCAAAAGACGAGCCGCCAAGCTTGAAATTATCCTGCGAAAGATTGATGTAGTAAATTGAATTGCTGTTTTTCTGTAAAACCGGCTCGACAACTTTCGTGATATCGTTACAGTTTCCAGCTGCGGAAATAATCACGGTTCCCGGAGCGATAACCTCGCCGTCAGGATATTTTTGTTTCATGGAAAGTGAATCCTTTCCGGTTGGAATATTGATTCCGAGTTCGATTGCAAAATCTGAACAGCTTTGAACCGCTTCGTATAAACGTGCGTCTTCGCCTTCATTTTTACAAGGCCACATCCAGTTTGCAGAAAGTGAAATGCTTTTGATTCCGTCTTTCATCGGCGCCCAGATAATGTTTGATAATGCTTCGGCAATTGCGGTGCGGCTTCCGGCTGCAGGATCGATCAACGCGGCAATTGGGGAATGCCCGATTGATGTTGCGATTCCATCTTTTCCGTTATAATCCAAAGCCATAACCCCTACATTATTTAATGGTAATTGCAACGGTCCGGCGCATTGTTGTTTTGCCACTTTTCCGCCAACGCAACGATCGACTTTATTGGTCAGCCAATCTTTGCACGCAACAGCTTCCAATTGCAATACATCATTTAGGTAATCTTTTATAAGTTGTTGATTATAAATAATTTCAAAATATTTCCTGTCGAGTTTTTTATCATTCATTATCACTTTCGGAGAGCTTCCAAACATATCTTCCAAAGCGAAATCCATCGGCTTTTCACCAGTAGTTTTTGATTCAAAAGTAAAGCGATGGTTTGCTGTTACATCACCAACCTGATACATTGGCGAACGTTCCCTTTCGGCAATTCGCTGCAATGTGTCAATATCTTTTTGGCCAATTACCAATCCCATTCGCTCCTGCGATTCGTTTCCGATAATTTCTTTTGCGGAAAGTGTTGGATCGCCCACAGGAAGTTTGTCTAAATCGATCAATCCGCCGGTTTCTTCAACCAATTCGGAAAGGCAATTTAAATGGCCGCCTGCGCCATGATCGTGAATCGATACAATCGGATTCTC
>CAZSDN010000029.1:14446-27470 GCA_964605595.1 uncultured Flavobacterium sp.
GGATTGATACGATTGGATTAATGTCACTTTCAACAAATCCGCGGATTGCGTTTGCCGCGCGTTTCTGCATTTCGGGATTCGAGCGTTGGATTGCATTCAATTCGATTCCGGAACTGAAAGCGCCCGTATCTGCAGAAGAAACCGCTGCGCCTCCCATTCCGATTCGGTAATTTTCACCACCGAGAATTACGATTTTATCGCCTTCTTTGGGTTTTTGCTTTATGGATTGATTTTGTTTTCCGTAACCGATTCCGCCCGCCTGCATGATCACTTTGTCGTAACCTAATTTACGGTTGTTTTCGTCGTGTTCGAATGTAAGGACAGAACCTGTGATTAAGGGTTGGCCGAATTTATTTCCGAAATCTGACGCTCCGTTTGAAGCTTTGATCAGGATATCCATTGGTGTTTGGTAGAGCCATTTTCTTTCAGCCATTGCTTTTTCCCAGTTGCGAACTTGGTTTAAGCGCGAATAAGCCGTCATGTAAACAGCAGTTCCGGCAAGTGGAAGTGAACCTTGGCCGCCAGCGAGACGATCACGGATTTCTCCGCCCGAACCCGTTGCCGCGCCATTAAAAGGCTCGACAGTTGTTGGGAAATTATGTGTCTCTGCTTTAAGCGAAATCACCGAATCGAATTCTTTTGTTTCGTAAAAATCGGGTTTGTCGGCACTTTTCGGGGCGAATTGTTCCACTCTTGGCCCTTTTACAAATGCAACATTGTCTTTATAGGCTGAAACAATATCATTTGGATTCTCGGCCGACGTTTTCTTGATTAATTTGAATAGGGAAGAAGGCTTTTCTTCGCCATCAATAACAAATGTTCCGTTGAAAATCTTGTGGCGGCAATGTTCGGAATTTACTTGTGAGAATCCGAAAACCTCTGAATCGGTTAATTTCCGGTTTAGTTTTTTGGAAAGGTTATTCAGGTAATCGATTTCTTCGTCGCTTAAAGCCAAACCTTCTTTTTGATTGTAAGAAACAATGTCATCAATCTCAAGAATAGCTTCGGGTTTGATATTTATCGTATAGATTTCCTGATTCAGTTCAGTATATTTCTGCGAAAGCATCGGATCAAAATCACTGAAATCTTCCAGAACCTGATGGAATTCTTCGATACGGATGATTCCGTCAATCCCCATGTTCTGCGTAATTTCTACCGCATTTGTACTCCATGGCGTAACCATAGCGGCACGTGGACCAACAAAAAAATCCGTGAGGACGGATTTTTCTATTTTATGAGCGTTGCCAAAAAGCCAGTTTAATTTTGAGGTGTTTTCTGCCGAAAGTACGTTTTGCGTCTGAACGGCAAAAACGGTATTGCTTTCGTTTCCGAAGAAATGGATCATGTTGTGTAGTTAATGTTGTGTATGCAAATTTATTTTAAAATGCGGAAAGTTCAAAGTTTAATTGAAATTAAAACCAGAGAAATAAAAATACGGTGTCACGGATTATTTGGGTAGAAAATGCAATTTGAAAGGTTTAAAATTATTAAATTTGCTTTATGAAAGAGAAAATACATATCCGGCCAAAAGGAACATTCAATAATGAACCGGCACTTACTCCAGAAAAATGTGCATTAATCGGAGAGGTTTTATCACAAATTATCACCGATAAAAATCTATTAGTAGCGACTGTCGCCCGAGCTTCAGGACTTCATGCTATCACGATAGGCAGGATAAAGAACCTCAAGAAACCATTCACTCAAACCGTTTTTAATAAACTTTTAAATGGATTGGGAATGACTGAAAAAGAGTTTTTCGAATTTAATAAATGATATGGATAAACTACTAAGTATCCTCATTTCTGATGAAGTGCTTATTAGAACAACGCTAAGTGTTTAGTTGGTAATTATAAATTTATTAAAAACGCTTGTAACTATAGCTTATACAAGAACAGTGATTTTTTATTCAAACACTATAAAATTATAAGCTCCAATATCGGGTGCGGATTCATTTCTCGGGTTTCCGTTTATATCAAATGTACCGATGGAAAATGCCGGATTTGCTTTCCCTTTTGCGGCCGAATCTTCGCCAATAACATATTTATTGTTATTAGGATTCAAAAAGTCGGGGGCAAATTGACGATAATTTTTCTCAATCAGATTTCCTACATAATGTTCAGTATTCGTAAAATCATATAATGGATTCCCGGCAAAACGGTTTCCTGAATCAATAAACCTGATAATACAATTGTTGAATAAATGATTAAAAGGCGCATTATCTGATTTTGCCATAATCAGTTGGTTTTGATTGGATCCGTATAAAATGCAGTTGTTGAAATTTGCGGTTAACGGAACGGCTTCAGGTTCTGCGTCTTTGATAAAATTGGTCAGGATAACGCTAACCGAACTCGGCAACGGCCAGTCATTATTGAAAGTGCAATGCGTGAAATTGTAAGTGCCGCCATAATAGCATGCCAATGATGCTGAGCCGGCGCTTCCAACGACAATGTTATTTCCGTTAATATTCCCGGTCACGCAATAGATTCCGTAAATAGAGGCATTGTAAATCTGTGTATTATTGATTTTCATTTCGCCGGAATTGTTTTCGACCAATAATCCAACGCTTGAATTTTTTATGGTAAGATGATTGATTTCGTGGCCCGTGCTTCCCGAAGTCAGCCAAATATATCCCCATTGTCCGGGAATATCAGAAAATCCCGGTTCAAGCCGGTCGCCTTCAAAAATCACTTCGTTCTCAAGTGCGTCCGTCTGCGATAGTGCGCCATTGACTTTAAGAGTTCCGCCGTTTCCGATAATGAGGCCTGAATCGGCATGAAAATGAATCCGTGCGCCAGCTTCAACCGTAAGGGTTTCCCCGGAAGGAACTCCGGCAAACCCATAAATTACATAAGGTTTGTCTTTTGTCCAGATGTATTCGTCGTTATTATCGTTATGGTCTAAGAAAAATCCATAAATCCCTTTGTCTCCAATAGGAAGCGTTTCGGTCGTGCCATCGTCGAATTTCTGCGGATACAGAAAAACCGCATCCTGGATAAGCGTTACGAGTTCTACTTTTTGGAAATTAGTGGCTGTGCCAAACTTAATCTGGTCGGTATATAAAAAATCAACCGGATCGGCTTCGGCTATGCCAACGGTGGTTTCTATAAAAATAAAAAGGCTGTCTTTAGCCAGTAATTCAACATTTTCAAAAAATTTGCCATCGCCGACACCGTTATTGTCTGAATCCAGGCCGGTCATTCCGTCAACCGTTATCCTGTATTTTGAAGAATTGCCTTTACCCAATTCAATACTCGGAATGGAGATGTTCCTGTTGCTTTTATTATGAACCTTAAGCATATAAGTGCTTGAGCCGATATTGGTAAAAACCGTATCCAGATAAATGGTATCCCTTGAAAAAGTCAGGTTTCCGGATGAAGGTTCAAAATCAAAATCGCTGCGGCACGATGCCAATGAAAAAAGTGATAGAATCAGGATTATAATAAAAGAATTGCGCATTTGTTTGTTGAATTTCGGTAAAAATAGAAAAAATAATGTATCCGACAGGCCGGTTTTAGTTTTAAACGCAAAAACAGAATTATTATTCCCGGGTTTTTTACTGTCGGCTTAATATCTTATTTTTACATCAAATACAGACTTATGGTTTTTGACAAAAATAAAGTCCTTGCATCGTGCAACCAGTTTGCAAAAAACACCCTGATGCAGACTTTAGAAATCGAATATATTGATGCCGGCGAAAATTTTCTTGTTGCAAAAATGCCGGTAAATCCAAGAGTGCACCAACCGATGGGATTGCTCCACGGCGGTGCTTCTGTGGCACTTGCAGAAAGTGTGGGCAGCGCGGCTTCTTTTATGTTTATCAATAATGACGAAGAAGAAGTCCGCGGAATTGAAATTTCGGCAAATCATTTAAAAAGCAAGCGTGAAGGATTTGTTTTCGGAACGGCTAAAATCATCCATAAAGGGCGTACACTGCATTTATGGGAAATCAGGATTACCGACGAAGAGAATAACCTGGTATCGCTTTGCAAGCTTACAAACATGATTTTGCCAAGGAAGAAATAATGAGCCGGCCTTTAAAAAACGCAACATTTCTTTATGAGAAGGCGCTCGGGTCATTCCGTGAAAATTTGCCTTTTGTTTTGTATTGCAAACCCGGTTCTGAAAAAATCATAGGGATTTTTCAAAATGACGACAATTTATATCAGATTAAAGATTTTTCTGAAAAAGGTTATGCTTTTGTAAGTTTTGACGGAGAACAATCGGTTTTAATCCCGGAAGATGATTCTGAGGTTTATATTGCGGAACGGCCTGAAAATAGTGACGCATGGGAATTCAAAGATTTTTCCGAAAATCGGGCAGCTAAGCAAGAACATGAAAAGCTTGTTCAAAAAGGTATCGACGCGATTCACGAAAGACAATTTTCAAAAGTGGTTTTATCCCGCAAAGAAGAAGTAGAACTCCTTAATTTTGATCCCGTCGAAACATTTAAAAGAGTATTACATTTTTATCCGGATGCATTTTCTTATTGCTGGTTCCATCCGAAAAAAGGATTATGGCTCGGCGCTTTTTCTGAGCAACTGGCCAAAATCGACGGAAATGAAATTGCTACCATGGCATTGGCCGGAACGCAAAAATGGCATGATGGAGAAATTGTCTGGGAAGAAAAAGAAAAGCAGGAGCAGCGTATCGTTACTGATTTTATTATCGATGAGTTAAAAGCATTTACAGATACTATTACGGTTTCGAAAAGTTATACATTAAAAGCCGGAAATCTTGCGCATATAAAAACGGATATTATTGCTGATACTGAAAATGCCCGCATTGATAAAATACTCGCGGCATTGCATCCAACGCCGGCTGTTTGCGGCTTTCCGAAACGGGCGGCACAAGATTTCATACTAAAAGAAGAAGGTTATGACCGTGAGTTTTATTCGGGATTTCATGGCGAATTGAACAAGGATTTTGTTCATAACAAACCGCAATCCGATTTATATGTGAATCTTCGATGCATGCAGATCAAAAATCAAAAAGCAATTTTGTATGTTGGCGGCGGAATCACACAAGACAGTAATCCTGAAAAAGAATGGCAGGAAACAGTAAACAAGGTACAAACAATGAAAAAAATACTATGATGAAACTGGATATATTAGCATTTGGCGCACATCCTGATGATGTAGAATTAGGCTGCGGAGGAACGATAGCAAAAGAAACCGCTTTGGGCAGGAAAGTCGGTATTGTAGATTTAACACGTGGTGAACTTGGAACCCGCGGCACTGCCGAAATCCGTGATAGGGAAGCAAAGGATGCGGCAGGAATACTTGGGATTTCCGTAAGGGAAAACCTCAGGATGCGCGATGGCTTTTTTACCAATGACGAAAAACACCAGTTAGAAGTTATTGCGATGATCCGTAAATACAAACCCGAAATTGTACTTTGTAATGCAGTTGATGACCGTCATATTGATCATGGAAAAGGCAGCAAACTGGTTTCGGATGCCTGTTTCTTATCTGGATTGATTAAAATAGAAACGGAACTCGACGGAAAGAAACAGGAAGCCTGGCGTCCAAAACTGGTGTATCATTTTATACAATGGAAAAATATTGAACCCGATTTTGTTGTTGACATAACTGGTTTTCAACAGAAAAAAGTTGAAGCTATTATGGCTTATGGATCCCAGTTTTACAATCCTGACACAAAGGAACCCGCTACACCGATAGCAACAAAAAATTTCCTTGAAAGCATAAATTACCGCGCTCAGGATTTAGGCAGGCTCATCGGGACAGATTATGCCGAAGGGTTTACCGTAGAAAGGTATTTGGCGGTCAATAGTTTAGCAGATTTGATGTAATTTTTATTTTTTTTCCTTTGCAAAAGAAAACTTTTGTAATATATTTGCAACCGTTAAGCACACGGTGGTTGTAGCTCAGCTGGTTAGAGCATCGGTTTGTGGTGCCGAGGGTCGCCGGTTCGAACCCGGTCATCCACCCAAATTTAAAGCCTTGAGGAAACTCAGGGCTTTTTTTGTTTCCATATCCTAATTAAAACTTAAATAGGTTTTTGCTCACGGCATTAATTTTTAAATTAGTGTAAAACTTAGAAATCATGTCACAATCAATTTTTATAGGAAATAAGATATCGCTTCCGGCCTTAAGGGATTATATAATCACGCATACAATTGATGCGGGCGATACGTTGGTTTTAAATCCGCATGACTTTACTATGATAGTGGATGAGCTGAAACATGCTGAAGAAGGAATTCCGGATTTTCCATTAACGATGCTGGGTGTGATCATCACGCAGGATTCAACAGATACAATTCCGATTGGAAAATTACAGATAGTCAAAAACGACGAAAACTATTAAAAAAAATCCCCGAATACGTTTCGGGGATTTTTATTTATTTTCCGGACTTATCAACCTTTATACGCTCTTTTCGGTTTGCAAGTTCCCAAACTATCGCAAAAGCAAGTTTTGTCCTTTTCGTCAGTATATCAAACTCAATTTTATCTACATCATCGGTAGGTTTGTGGTAATCGGCATGCACGCCACTAAACAGGAAAACCGACGGAATCCCGTTTTTTGCAAAGTTGTAATGATCAGAACGGTAATAGAATTTATTAGGATCGTTACGGTCATTGAATTTGTAATCGAGGTTTAATCCTACGAATTCCTTATTTGCCTTTTCACAAATCGCATGCAAGTCGGATGAAAGATAATCCGAACCAATCAGGTAAATATAGTTGCCATCGTTTTCATGTGCTGCATCACGCCTTCCGATCATGTCTATATTCACATCGGCAACGGTATTTTTTAAAGGGAATAATGGATTCTCAGAATAAAACCGCGAACCATGCAAACCGTGTTCTTCGCCGGTAACATGCAATATCAATATTGAACGTTTTGGGCCGTTTCCTTCTTTTTTTGCTTTTTGGAACGCTTGCGCGATTTCCATTAGAGCGACAGTTCCGGAGCCATCGTCATCGGCGCCGTTGTGAATTTCGCCATCGTGGATTCCGATATGATCGTAATGTGCAGAAAGGACTACTATTTCTTCAGGTTTTTCAGAACCTTCAATAAATGCCCAGATGTTTTCGGAATCAGGTAATTTAGTATTACGTTTCCCATTCATAAAAGCAGCCGGGACTTTTTGGTAATAATCTTCAGCACCTTTCGGAAAAGGGATTTTATCTTCTTTATATTGGTCGATCATATATTTCCCGGCCTTTTTTTGCCCTTCAGACCCGGTTTCACGGCCTTCCATTTCATCGGAAGCAATGATCGTAAGATGTTTTTTTAATTCACCTTCGGTTATGGTGTTCATATAGCTTTTAACCTTTTCTGAATTTGTTTGCTGGGCTGCGCAACCCAAACACAGCAGGAATATTGATAATATTAAAGTTTTTTGTATCATAAATTAATGTATGTGAAGGAATGTATAAATTATAAATGCAAGCAGGATTATACTGATTAATATTGCATTGATGAAAAACAATGTAATGGTTTTTAAAAATGATATTATCCGTGTTTCTCCATAAAACCGATGATGCGCCGGAAAAAAATAATAATATGTCCAGCCATAGCCAACCAATTGTATAAAACCGTTGAAAGGGATTGTTATGAAATTCGTGCCGAACAGATAAATAAATTTTTCAATCAATGTCAGGACTAAAACTATCAAAAGTATAAACGAAAAATAATGCAGCGTAAAAATCCCATGGTCAAAATAATACCATCGCTTCTTATCATGGAAAAGCCATAAGGAAAAAGCAAACAAGGGCATATAAATGAACAAGACTTTAGGGAAGTTGTGCATGAATGATTCCTTGAATTTATCTAAAAGCTCAGCACGCGAATTTTTTTCCTGAATTGCAATAAGCTTTTTATTCAGGTCGTATTCCCAATCTGATAATTTTTCTTCTTTAGAACCATGTTTTTGGATGGAATCCATTTCAGCTACTGTTTTATAACCAAAATTAAACTTCCTGTTTTTTTTCCGGATCTTTGAGTTGATCGAATCTGCTTTTTTCTTTGAAATCACCCCGGACTCTACCAACTGATCCATTTGTAGCTGTGTGGGTGCAATTGAATCGGTAATAAGATTAACGTTTTTATTGGGTTTGTGTTCATTGGATTCTTTCTTTTCAGTATCGGGAAGTATGGCAAGAAGAAAGAACGTTATAAAACTAATGAAAATATACAGCCTAACCGGAGCCAAATAGGATAATCGTTTTCCTGAAAGGTATTCTTTGGTAAGCGATGACGGTTTGAAAAGCAAATTCCGGATGGTTTTCCAAAAGGCATTTTCATAATGAGTCAAATCTTCAAAAAAATGAATAAAAAGATGATGGAACGTTTTTCGCGTATCGGTATTTTCCTGTCCGCAATTCGGACAATATCTACTTTCGACAACATGCCTGCAATTGAGACAGGTTTTATCTTTCCGTAACTGCTCTTTCCCCATAAAATATCTGAAAAATGTATGTTAGAAACCAAAAGTTAAAAATAGCAAAAAAACAGAATTTTTATGGAGTCAACAAAAAAATTAATTCCTGAGCGTTTCCCTTAAAAAAATGAGCATATTTTCCCACGAGCGTTTTGCGGCTTTTTCATTAAAAGCTGCGCCCTTGGATTTGTCACTTCCGGCATAAGGATCGCTAAATGCATGAACCGCATCTGAATAGTAAACCATTTGCCAATCGGCTTTTGAATCGCGCATTTCCTGCTGGAAAGTGGTGATCTCTTCAGCCGGAACATAAGGATCGTCAGCACCGTGAAGCACCAAGACTTTTGCTGCAATTGGTTTGTTCTCGCGTTTTGGATCTTTTTTCAAGCCTCCGTGAAAGGATACGACAGTTTTTACAGCCAATTCCCCACGTGCGGCTTCTAATGCGCCGGTTCCTCCAAAACAGTATCCAATGATCGCAATGCTATTCGGATTTGCACCATTTTTTAAAAGTTCATCGAGGGCTAGCTTGGTTCTTTTTTGATATTCTTTGTAATTTTCTTTATAATAACTGGACTTTTTTGCGGCTTCGGCATTGTCGATCGATGTGTCAGGTTCAATACCGTATATGTCTGCGATAAATACATGGTATCCCATACCGGATAATTTTTTTGCAGATTCTTTCGAATGATTATCAATTCCTTTCCAGGCGGGCAGGATGAGTATTCCTGATTTGTCTTTATTTTCTTTTACCGGAACATAACTCAAACCTTTGAGTTCCTGTTTTTCGTCCATATAGCTTACAATTTTAAATTGCGCTTTAGAATGGAAAGTTGTAAAAATAAACAGGATTAAAAACAATGATTTTTTCATTTTAAAAATTTTAGCAGAAACAAATATCGGAAAAAGATTTATCAACATTCCATATTAAGTTTTATTTAATAGGCCTGATGGATCTAAGTCACATAAAATGAGGCTATGCTACATACATTCCGTTTGATGGAAAAAATTTTATAAGTAACATAAACATAAAAATCGCCGGTGAGATGGGCGATTTCGAGCTTGGATTGTGCGTTGGCGCTAAAATTTATAAGCAAAAGAAAAAAAGCTGTTATTCTTATAAAACCCAATAACTAAACAGATTCGTTTTCATTTTTAAATCCGCATAGCTTAACAATCAGCCATATTAACTGCTACTGCCAAGCCGCCTTCTGAAGTTTCCTTATATTTGGAATTCATGTCTTTTGCCGTTTGCCACATTGTATTGATTACTTTATCCAACGGTACTTTTGCATTTTCCGGATTTGTTTCCAAAGCAAGCTCGGCCGCATTAATCGCTTTGATCGCGCCCATTGTATTTCTTTCAATGCATGGAATCTGCACCAGTCCGCCGATCGGGTCACAGGTCAATCCAAGGTGGTGTTCCATTGCGATTTCTGCGGCCATCAAAACCTGTTCAGGTGTTCCGCCCATTAATTCACATAATGCAGCGGCCGCCATTGCCGATGAAACACCAATTTCAGCCTGGCATCCGCCCATAGCAGCTGAAATGGTCGATCCTTTTTTGAAAATGCTGCCAATTTCTCCGGCAACCATAAGGAATTGCTTGATTTCCTTTTCGCCTGCATTATGATTTTCGATAACCATATAATACATCAACACGGATGGAATTACGCCAGCACTTCCGTTTGTTGGCGCAGTAACAACCCGGCCCAATGCGGCGTTGACTTCATTAACCGCAAGAGCGAAACACGAAACCCATTTAAGTATCTGGCGAAATTTGACTTCGGTTTTGCGTATTGCTTCAAGCCATTCCTGTGGATTTGAATAATTTGCCAATCCAATAAGGTTTTGGTGCATGTCGAACGCACGCCTCCTGACATTTAATCCGCCGGGAAGGATTCCTTCCGAATGGCATCCAATATACATGCATTCGAGCATTGTATTCCATACCCGAAGGAGTTCATTGTGGATTTCACCTTCTGTACGCATCGATTTTTCATTTTCATAAACGATTTCCGAAATCTTTTTCTTTTGGCCAATCGTATATTGCAAAAGCTCGTCGGCATTTTGGATCGGAAATGGAAATGCGCATTTGATCTGCTCTTTTATTTTTGCATTTACACGTTCTTCTTTTACAACGAATCCGCCGCCGATAGAGTAGAAAGTAGATGAATATTCAGTATTGTCTGAAAAATAAGCCGTAAAAGTCAGCCCATTTGCATGGAAAGGAAGAAAATCTTTATGAAAAACGATATCCATCAAAAATGAAAACGGGATTGTAGTTTCATTTCCCAAAAGGATTTCATTATTGTTTTGTATGGATTTTATAATTGTATCAATATTTTGGATCGGGACATATTCAGGATCCTGACCGCTCAAACCAAGCATTACGGCCAAATCGGTGGCATGGCCTTTTCCGGTCAGTGAAAGTGAACCGTACAAATCAACTTTTACCCGTTCTGTTTTTTCAATAAGGTTTTTAGAACGCAATTCGGAAAGGAAACGTTCAGCCGCGCGCCACGGGCCAAGCGTATGTGAACTTGATGGCCCGACGCCGATTTTCAGCATATCAAAAACAGAAATACATTCTTCCATAGCAATACAATTAACTTAACAAAGATATGCGAATACAGCATTCAAAAAAGTGAAATAATTCTAAATTATACGGATTTCGTAATTTTCAGAAACAAATTTGTATGATTCAATGAATTTAGTTTTTAAGAAGCAAAATCAAAGTATTTCTGGTTTTACGAAAATTTTATGCTCTTTAAGAATAATTATGAGTAAATTTAAAGGACAAATTCGAATGATAATGAAAAAAATAATAATCATACTCCTTGCAGTTTTTATAAATTCATGCAGTTGTAAAAAAGAGATATCTTCTAAACCAGGCGTTTCAATTGAAGGGAACTGGGAACTGAATTACATTTCCAGCACAGCATCCAATTTTGAAATGTTGTATCCGAATGCAAAACCAACAATCAATTTCAATGTAAGCGAAGCCAAAGTTTCCGGAAAAAATAGCTGTAACAGTTATGGCGGGAATTTTTCACTCGACGGAATGACGCTTGACATCGATGAAAAAACATTGTTTTCGACAAAAATGTTCTGCGGCGGAAACGGGGAAAAAACATTCATGGAGGCACTGGGAAAAGTAACTGCTTATTCTGTTTCTGCTGATGGTTCTACATTAAGTCTGCTTTCCGGAAAAACTGAAATACTCAGATTTAAGAAAGTTTAAAGTACTAACAGTCTAATCTTGTAGCGCAGCGGTCTTTTCTAAAAAAAAGCCGTTCCGGATAATCCAGAACAGCTTCTTACCAACTAAACTATAAAACTAATCTTTTGCTTAAAAGCAATATTGGTTTTCTGCAACTAATTTTGTCGTAATGGTTTCCCTCAAACCAACAATATTAGGCATGTTCGTGTATTTTGTAAATCGGCGTAAACCCATTAGCATCATGCGTTGTTCGTCGCCTTCTGCAAATGAAATAATGCTTTCTTTTCCTTTTTGTGTAATCACGTCAACGGCTTTGTATAAGTACAATTTTGCCATTGCAATTTGTTCTGTAACTTTGTCTTCGCCTTCTTTTTTGGCTAACTTTTCAGTTCTCAAGATAGTAGATTCAGCCATGTAGATCTCAATCAGCATATCGGCTGCAGCCATTAATAGCTGTTGGTGTGCGTCTAAATCAGGGCCGTATTTTTGAACGGCGCCACCGGCAACCATTAGGAATGCTTTTTTCAGTTTACCAATTAATTCCTTTTCTTCCGAGAATAATTCAGAATAATCAGGCGTATCAAAATCTGGAATTCCCATTAATTCTTCCTGTACTTTTGTTGCAGGCCCAAGCAAATCAACGTGTCCTTTCATCGCTTTTTTGATCAGCATTCCAACAGAAAGCATACGGTTGATTTCGTTCGTTCCTTCGTAAATTCTAGAGATACGCGCATCACGCCAAGCGCTTTCCATCGGTGTATCTTCAGAGAATCCCATTCCGCCGAAGATTTGTATTCCTTCATCAGCGGCATTCTGAACATCTTCAGAAACAGCAACTTTCAGGATCGAACATTCGATTGCATATTCTTCAACACCTTTCAATTCGGCTTCTTGATGCGATGCACCGGCTTCTTCACGTGCTTTGATACGGTTTTCGATATCTTTTGCAGCTCTGTATGTTGCGCTTTCTCCGGCATAACAGCTTGTCGCCATTTCTGCCAGTTTATATCGGATAGCACCAAAACTTGAAATAGGAGTTTCAAATTGGATTCTTTCGTTAGCATACGCAACTGCTCCGGTTGTAACACGTCGTTGCGCGTCCAGGCAAGCAGCAGCGAGTTTGATTCGGCCAACATTCAAAGCGTTCATGGCAATCTTGAAACCGTTTCCTCGTTCCGAAAGCATGTTTTCAACAGGAACTTTGGTTTCATTAAAGAAAACCTGGCGTGTTGAAGATGCGCGGATTCCGAGTTTGTGCTCTTCCTCATTCATTGAAATTCCGTTTGACGGATCATTCTCAACAATAAAACCTGTGATGTTTTTATCATCTCCGATTCTGGCGAAAACGATGAAAACGCTACAGAAACCAGCGTTTGAGATCCACATTTTCTGACCTG
>CAZSDN010000029.1:27480-28480 GCA_964605595.1 uncultured Flavobacterium sp.
ACCGCTTTGGTTTTTCCTGAATTCGCATCCGATCCTGCTCCCGGTTCTGTTAAGCAATAGGCACCAAACCATTCGCCTGAAGCCAGTTTAGGAACATATTTCAATTTTTGCTCTTCCGTCCCATACAAAGTGATTGGCATTGTCCCGATTCCGGTATGCGCGCCGAAAGCTGTAGAAAAAGATCCTGTCGCTCCCGAAATATAATCGCAAACCAATGCAGTATCGACGAATCCCATTCCCATTCCGCCGTACGCTTCAGGAACGGCAACACTCAAAAAGCCCATTTCTCCGGCTTTACGCATGCATTCTTCTGTGAATGCGTAATCTTTCTTTTCGAAGCGGTCTTTGTTTGGCCAAATCTCTTTATCAACGAATTCCTTTACAGAATCACGCATCATTTTTTGTTCTTCCGAGAAATCTTCAGGTGTAAAGATATCTTCGCATTTGGTTTCTTTGACGAGGAATTGCCCGCCTCGGGTTACGTCTTTTTCCATTTTTTAGAATTTAGATGTTAGTATTGAGAATTGAGATCTATTACTCGACTCAATAACATAACTAATTTTGTTTTTGTTTATAATTATTTACAGTGTGGTATCTCAATACTCACATCTCATTACTCAATTCTTATATTAACTCATAAATCCCCGCGCTTCCCTGACCAGTTCCAACACACATCGATACAATTCCGTATTTACTGCCACGGCGTTTCATTTCGTCGAATAGCTGAACGGAAAGTTTGGCACCTGTACAGCCTAGTGGATGTCCGAGGGCAATTGCACCGCCATTTACGTTGATAATATCCGGATTTAGGTTTAGCTCTCTTGTTACTGCCAATGCTTGTGAGGCGAAAGCTTCGTTTAGTTCAATCAAATCAATATCATTTAAAGAAAGTCCGGCTTGCTTTAATGCTTTCGGAATTGCCTTTACCGGTCCGATTCCCATAATCCTTGGCTCAACTCCCGCAGATGCGAAGTTTACTAAACGCGCAATAGGAGTGAGG
>CAZSDN010000030.1:0-8476 GCA_964605595.1 uncultured Flavobacterium sp.
GTAAAGCAAAAAAGAGAAACTTCCGCGCGCTTTGGATCATGCGTATCAACGCTGGTGCAAGACTAGAAGGAATGTCTTACTCTCAGTTCATGGGTAAAGTAAAAGCTAACGGAATCGAATTGAACCGTAAAGTTCTTGCAGATTTAGCAATGAACCACCCTGAAGCTTTCAAAGCAATACTTAAAAAAGTAAAATAAACGTTTAATAATATATTTACCTTACTTACTTATAAGAACCCGTTCATCAGAGCGGGTTTTTTGTTTTTGGGCGTGCCACCGCCGCTCACAATTTTCATCAGTTCAAATCAGAGCGGCGGCGCTGTCAGGCTGTTCGCTGCAAGTCCTCGCCGCTCCACTGCGTTTCGCGGCTGCGGGCTTTACGCTGTCATCCTTCACGCAAATCCCAATTCTAATCAGCGTGTACTGTTAAAAATGGGAAATGTTTAACATGTCAATTCAGAAACATTCTATTTTTTGCCTAAATTTGGCACCAAACCGAAAAATATGATAAAAACAATAACCAGCTGCTTGTTGATCTTTACAGCAACAGCGATGAATGCACAAACATTTACAACAGAAACGAAAAAAGACGCCCAAGGGTATTCGTATGAAGTCGTAAAAAATGACAAAACCGGCGTACGGGTTTATACCCTGAAAAACGGGTTAAAAGTTTACCTTGCTCAAAATACTGACGAGCCAAGGATACAAACTTATATTCCGGTAAGAACAGGTTCAAACAATGATCCGGCCGACAATACCGGATTGGCGCATTACCTTGAGCACATGGTTTTCAAGGGAACCAGCAAAATCGGAACACAGGATTGGGAAAAAGAAAAAGTCCTGATCGCTAAAATCTCCGATTTATATGAAAAGCACAAAGCCGAAAACGATCCGGAGAAAAAAATCGCCATCTACAAGCAAATTGATGAAGTTTCACAGGAAGCTTCAAAATATTCGGTTGCAAACGAATACGATAAACTGATTTCGTCGCTTGGCGCGAAAGGAACCAACGCACATACGTGGCTAAATGAAACTGTTTACAAAAACAACATTCCGTCTAACGAACTTGAAAAATGGATGGCCGTTGAAAAAGAGCGTTTTTCAGAATTGGTATTACGCCTTTTCCATACCGAACTTGAAGCCGTTTACGAAGAATTCAACCGTTCCCAGGATAATGACGGCCGTTTGGTAAACTTTGAACTAATGAACGCATTGTTCCCGCTAACTCCTTATGGGCAGCAAACTACAATCGGAAAGTCGGAGCATTTGAAAAATCCTTCAATGATCGCGATCCATAATTATTTCGACACATATTATGTTCCGAATAATATGGCAGTTGTATTAGTTGGAGATCTTGATTTTGACAAAACCATCAAAATGGTCGACAACTACTTCGGGACTTTTGCTTACAAAGAACTTCCAATGAAAAAAATGGTTTCTGAACAGCCAATGACTTCAATTACAGAAAGAGAAGTAAAAAGCCCAACGGCTGAGCGTTTAACAATGGCCTGGAGAACTTCGGGCGTTGGAACAAAAGAAGCAATGCTTTCAGATATCGCTTCAAGCATTTTATCAAATTCCGGCGATGTTGGACTGATTGATTTGAACATCAACCAAAAACAATCAGCTTTGAGTGCCGGCGCGGGAACTTCAATCATGAACGATTATGGCTACCAGTCATTGTCATTATCTGTAAAAGAAGGGCAAACTTTGGAAGAAGGAAAACAATTGCTTCTTACAGAAGTTGAAAAACTTAAAAAAGGACAATTCGACGAGTGGATGATTCCGGCAATCATCAACAACATGAAGCTTGACAGGATGAAGACATTTGATTCATCAAACGGGCTTGCGACAATGTTGTATAATTCTTATATCGAAAAAAGATCTTGGGAGCAGGTTTTATCCGAAATCGACGAACTGTCTAAAATAACAAAAGCCGATATCGTAAAATTCGCAAATGATTTCTACAAAGATAATTACGTTGTTATTTACAAAAGAAAAGGCGTAAACGATAAATTGGTTCGCGTTTCTAATCCGGGAATCACTCCGGTACAATTGAACCGTGAGGCCGAATCGGTTTTCTACAAAGATTTCCAGAAAATGGCAACAACCGATTTAGCTCCGGTTTTCGTTGACTTCAAAAAAGAAATCCAGACCAGGAAAGTAAAAAACACCAATGTTAGTTTCGTAAAAAACAAAACCAACAATGTAGCAAGCCTTTATTATATTTTCAATATGGGTTCTGATAATAACAAAAAACTTTCGCTTGCAATCAATATGATGGATTTCCTTGGAACAGATAAATTATCTTCTGAAGACATTAAAAAGGAATTCTACAAAATTGGTGTAACCTATGGCGTAAGCGCAGGAAATGACTTGAGCTATGTTTACCTTAGCGGATTGGAAGAAAACCTTCCAAAAGGCGTTGCGCTTCTTGAAAATTTCATGAAAAACGTAAAACCGGACCAGGATGCTTATAATACTCAGGTTCAATCGATACTAAACAAAAGATTGAATGCAAAAAAACGCAAAGAAAGCATCAGCGCAGCATTGACAAATTATGCGATGTACGGAAAAGACTCACGTTTCCGCGACATCCTTTCTGAAAGCGAATTGAAAGCAATGAACATTTCAGAGCTTACAGACATCATCAAAGACATCAACAATTACGAGCACCAGATTTTCTTCTACGGAAACAACCTTGATCCAATTGTTAAGACGTTGGAGAAAAACCACAACTTAGCGGCAAGCAAAGCAATTCCTGCTGCAAAAGTTTATCCGGAGCCGGAAACTACAAATAAAGTTTATTTTGCAAACTACGATATGGTTCAGGCCGAAATGACACGTGTTGCAAAAGGTTTGAAATACAATCCGCAGATCGCCGGAACTGTAAATGTTTTCAACAACTATTTCGGTTCAGGTTTATCATCGATCGTTTTCCAGGAAATCCGTGAGTCAAAATCGTTGGCCTATTCTGCCGGAGCTTTTTACAGAACCGCAAACAACAAAGACAAAAACGATTACATGCAGGTTTCCATCGGAACGCAGGCAAACAAATTGCCGCAGGCCATTGAAGCAATTTCTGCCTTGTTGGACGATATGCCAAAAATCGACCGTCAGTTCAACGCTGCAAAAGAATCCAGTATGAAGCAAATCGCCTCAAGCCGCATTATCAAATCGAGCTTGTTCTTTACGCAACTGAACCTTAAAAAACTCGGAATTGATCACGATAACCGTAAAGATATTTACAGCAGCATCCAGAACCTGACTTTGGATTCGACCAATTCCTTTTTCAATGCCGAAGTAAAAACTAAAAAATACAACACGGCAATTGTTGGAAAAAAAGAAAACCTTGATTTCGAAGCGCTTAATAAACTTGGCGTGATCGAAGAAGTTACCCTTGAAGAAATCTTCAATTATTAATTCAATTTTCAGATAGTAAAACCTGTTCGAAAGAGCAGGTTTTTTTATTTTATATCGTCTTAAAGTAAGATATGTTAATACAAAACATTCTTTTTCAAAGATTAACAAATTGTATGGAATTACCGTATCAAAAAAACCTGATTTTTTTATAGGGACAGTATTACCCCTTCCCTGAAGGTAAAATACACTTTCCTCAGAAAAAAATTTTATGGCAAAACCATACTTTTTCTTAAACTTTTATCGGTTAGTTGCGTCTACAATTTTAATATAAAATTTTTTATTTTTGGCGCTTCCACGTTGCGGAACTTTCGTTAATCCCTGAAAATCCAAACGCAACGCGGTCGGGCTGTTCGCTGTGCGCGGCACATTGCTCCCATCCCTAGCGCGAAATCACTGCAAAACATTTATATTTGTTTTAAGCCAAAAACTATTATGATAACTGAATTACAGCAACATATCGCCCGGTTTGTAACCCTAAGTCCACAGGAAAACGATTTGCTTAGTTCGTACTTCATTTCACACCAGCTCCGTAAAAAAGAACATTTGCTCGAAGAAGGGCAAATCTGCACATCACAATATTTTATTGTAAAAGGTTGCTTCCGGCAATATATAGTCAACGAAAAAGGCAACGAGCAAACAATTCTGTTCGGAATTGAGAACTGGTGGATGACCGATTTCTTAAGCTTCCAAAACCAATCGCCTTCAAACTTCTTTATTCAGGCGATAGAAAATTCCGAAATCCTCTCCATCGAAAAAAACGCAATGGAAGAATTATTGGAAAAAGTTCCTAAACTTGAACGCTACTTCCGATTGGTGATGCAAAAATCATTCGGTGCCTCGCAAATCCGGATCAAGTATTTGTTTACCATGTCGGCCGAAGAGCGTTACCGCATGATAAATTCCATGTTTCCCGAATTTGTTCAGCGTGTTCCGCAATACATGCTTGCTTCTTATCTCGATTTCTCACCAGAATTTATGAGCAAAATCCGCGCAGGAAAAGCTTGATGAGCTATTTTAATGATCTTCACATTTAAAATACTTTCTTAATCTACTTCAAGTTTTTTAAAAACAATACGCCCGAACTTTGTATTAAACTTAAAAAAACAACTAATGAATACAAGAATCCAATTTATGAAATCAGCTCCTGAAGCTTTTAACGCTTTAATGGCTTTAGAGAATTTTGTGGCAACAACTCCATTAACTAAAACCCACAAAGAATTAATTAAAATACGTGCTTCACAAATAAACGGCTGCGCTTTCTGTATCAACATGCATACGGCCGATGCGCGAAAATCAGGCGAAACCGAACAACGGATTTATCTTTTAAGCGCCTGGCGTGATTCGGATTTATTTTCTGATGAAGAAAAGGCAATCCTTGCATTTACCGAAGAAGTTACTTTGATCAGCAATCATGTTTCTGATGAAACTTATCGAAACGTTGCCAACTATTTTGACGAAAAATACATTGCCGCAATCCTGATGATGATAATCACGATCAATTCCTGGAACCGAATGGCAATTGCAACCGGGTTACGCGCTTAACAACATTCGTAAAAGAAAACGGCCAAAAAGGCCGTTTTTTTTTATGCTCCAGTATCCGTTCTCGGTTGGTCATCAGCCGAAGAATGATTTCTGAAAGACTGGTATTTTCTGTTTCCGTGTGCCTGATGGTGCCGGCGTGAATCACGATTTTCTTCGGTACGGTCATCGCCAGAAATGGTTTCGTTAATTCCAATTTCATCGGCATTTTCAGCAAGGCCTTTTCCTTTTATACCGTTATTTTCATTACGGCTTTTGTTTTCCATTGGTGTGTTATCTCTAGGTTCCATAGCATTGTATTTTAAAATTATTCTATTAAAATTACGAAAATGCAAAATGGCATAAAATCATTTTGGCGAAAGATTAGCATTAAAAATTCCGAAGAAGCGCACCCATTTTATGTAAATTGCATCCTGATTAAAATCAATTTATGAATTTAAGATATTTAAAAACATCAGGAGTAATTGTTTATATCATTCTGATTTCATTAAGCTCATGCGCAACAATCTTGAATAAATCCACACAAAATATAACGGTTCATACAAAAGGCACTCAAAAGGTTATTATCGGAAAAGACACGCTGGTTCCACAAAAAAATAAAATCCGGTTGACCGTAAACCGTAGTAAAAATCCTTTAAATATTACTCTTTTAAAAGACAGTGTTTTCCAGAAAACAGAAATCCAGTCGGGGAATTCCTTTGCTTATTACAGCAATATTTACTTTAATTCCGGAATTGGAATGCTTGTTGAAAGAAAAAATCCAAAACGATTTGGATATCCATCAGCTATTTCGCTTAATACTGATGAAATTCCTGAAATCTATTCTCTACATCAACTTCCAAAAAAAGGAAGTACCAACTTAAATCTCGTTGTTCCGTACATTAATAATTTTTCACTGCAGCCAAAAGGCGAAGGAAATAAATCATCTACAGGTTTTATGGGAATCGGTATCGGAATGGATTATTATTACAACAACAATCAATTTTTAAACATTTCTACCGGCGCAGCGATGGATTTTCCTCTTCCGTTTTTTGCACCTATTGATCATGTCGGAAACTATGAAGTCATGGGCAGCATGTATGTAAATGTAACAAATAATCACCACTTTAACCGATTCACAGTTGGATACGGAATCGGATTTTCAAGAAATTTCTGGAATCTGAATGAAGGAATATTCGACAATGATAAGCCTATGCGCGATGCGGTACATAAAAATAATAGCGCACTCGGATTGGTTTTTTCTTCACATTATCGCATCGGACAAAAATTCAACATTGGTTTGACATACCGGCCAAGCCCAATCTCATTAACTGATAATCAAACGTTTTTATATGAACACATGTTAAGTTTGGAACTGGTTTGGAAATTTAGGATTAGAAAGTAAAATTCCTTTACTATTTTTATTCAAAAACCTCTTCGTTTTCACCGTCAAAACTCGCAAACACCATACTCGGATGCGAATCCTGATGGTATATATTTCCGTGTGAATCAATGGCAATTGCTCCGGCAAAACCGTCGTTCACTTTTAACTCGGTAAATGTTTTATCAAAAGCATCTTTTATTGAAAAACCGTCGGTTACCCGGGTTACTATTTTTGCCGCAACCGCATTGCTTACAATATCTTCACCAACTCCGGTTAAACTAACGCCACAGAATTCGTTTGCAAAATTCCCTGCAACGGTAGCCGAATCGGAAACTCTTCCGGGAATTTCAAAACCTTTTCCTCCGGTTGAAGTCGCAACGGCTATTTTTCCGTGTTTGTCGATAGCTACACAGCCAACGGTTCCAATTCCGGTTCCGGACTTCTTTGCTTCATATTCTGCCCGCCTTTGTGGGATTTCAGTTGAGAATTTTTCAAAACCAAGCTTTCGTGCAAAATCGGTCGCTCCATCGCCTCCTAAAACCTTATCTTCGCTGTCAAGCAGTATTTGCGCTACCTGGATAGGATTTTTCACATCTTCAATATTGATGACGCCGCTCATTTTTTGAATGCTTCCGTCCATTAATGACGCGCTCATGCGGATTTTTCCGTCGCTTTGTATTTGCGAACCGATTCCGGCATTAAACAATTCGTCGTCTTCAAGCTGGGAAACTGCGAAAACTACAGTTTCCAATGCAGAATTTTCTTCAAGAAAAGCATACGAATCCTTTACAATCCTTAGCAAAGCCTGCTGTTTGGCAATTTTAGTTTCATTATTTGTTGATGATTCAGAAAAAAAACCACCGTGTATTATGACTTTCATTGGTAATTTTCTTTTTTAATCGTCAGAAAGGAATTCAAGCTTCTCGGCATATTGCGAAGAATTGATATGCATCTTATTGGTTTTCAAGTCAAAAGTATCAAATTTACTCATTACATGCGTGACCAAATGCGTGATCGAAATCGGCTTGCCCAGTTCAACCTGCGTAAGATTTGTATCTTTGATTTCACGTCCGTCGACCAAAATCACCAGCCCCGAACCAATAGCTTCCATCCGGTTATTATTTGTGATCAACAAGCCGGTATCTTCTCCCAAACCAATGCCAAGGACTTTCGGGTTTCCGACAACTGCCTGGAATAATCTTCCGATCCTGCCACGCTGAACGAAATGCGTATCAATGATAACGCCGTCAATCAGACCGAGGCCGCTTGTAATTTTCACTTCGCCTTTCAGTAAAGCTTCAGAACTGCTTCCCTGGTAAATCATATTGTTTGAAGCCGCGGCAGCGCCGGCAGAAGTTCCCGCATAAATGAACTCTTCGTTGTAATATTTTTCGAGCAAAAGATCATGGAATTGGGTTCCGCCCAAAATAGACGTCAAACGCAATTGGTCACCGCCGGTAAACATCACGACATCGGCCGCTCTTAATCGTTCCAGAACTTCTTGGGAAATTGCCATTTCACGCTTTTCAATGTGAAGTACGTCAACGTTTGTAGCGCCTAAATAATTAAGGGCTTTTACATATTCCGGCCCTATTTCACGCGGGATTTTAGATGCGGTCGTTATTATTTCAATGCGGGAATCGTTCTTGTGTTTGGATTCGTTAAGGATTCTTTTTAAAATTCCTGTTTCAAAAAAATTCAGGTTGTTCGCCGCATTTTTATCCAAATTCTTCTCTGTAAAACTACCTTTATCAACAGCCCCCCCAATAATAATTAATTTTCCACGTATCTCCATGTTGTAAAATTCCAAAAGTTAGCGAGGCAATTTAATTGATTTATTTTTAGTCCGCAAAATTATATTCTACATTTTATTCAATAAATTTTGATTAGTTGATCAAAAAAAATTATTTTAGTTGCATCATATTTTTATATTTTTAACACAAAAGCTGTTAATCATTAAATATATTCTTAATTATTTCCGATTGGAAGATTTTAACACGCTACATATCAAAACATTAAAAACCATAAGCTCAAAAACTAACCATCCCGTTTTATGAAAATACTGAAAATTCAGGCACTCCGTGGGCCGAACATTTGGAGTGTTCAAAGAAAAAAATTAATCCAGATGCGTTTGGATCTGGAAGAAATGGAG